>JBEAPQ010000468.1:0-8885 GCA_041164325.1 Planctomycetota bacterium
GCCTCGAGCGATCCTGCGCGGCGGCCCAGGCCGACCAGGGAGCCGATTGTGTCGAAAAGGTCGAGCAGGAAGAGGACCGCGAGGACGGTCAGCCAGTCGCCGACAGGACGCGCGAACAGGCCGCCGAAGTCGAGCGCGAACGCGGTGCTGGTCGGGGAGGGCGGTGCGCCGACGAAGCCTTCGAACCGCACGAGTTCCTGCGTGACGCCGAAGTGCTGCTGTGCTGTGTAGCCGGCGGCCGCAGTGCCGAGGATCGCGAGCAGCAGGGCCCCGGGCACGCGCGCCGTGAACAGGACGGCACCCAGCCCGAGTCCGAACAGGCTGAGCCCGGCAACCGGGGTGCCCAGGTCTCCGAGTCGGACCAGCGTGGCCTGGTCGGCGACGACGATGCCGCTCCACTGCAGGCCGATCATCGCGATCAGGAGCCCGATGCCGGCGCCGATCCCGGCCCGGATCGGCGCGGGTACGGCACGCATCACGACCTCCCGGAGTCCGGTCGGTGCGAGCGCGAGGAACGCCAGGCCGGCCAGCAGATTGGCGGCGAGCGCCTGCTGCCACGTGAACCCCATCGCGCCGCAGACGACGAACGCGAAGAAGAAGTTGTGCCCCATCGCCGGGGCGAGTGCGAACGGGTGGTTCGCGAAGAGGCCCATCCAAAGGCACGCCAACGCGGACGCGACGCAGGTTGCGAACAGCACGCCGCCCCCGTCCATGCCCGCCGCGCCGAGCACTGCAGGCTGCACGAACAGGATGTAGGACAGCGTCGCGAACGTGACGACGCCTGCGGTGATCTCCCGTCCCGGGGTCGAGCCCGCGGCACGGATTCCGAAGCGGCGTTCGAGGGCGTCCATCGCCCGGGATGGTAGCGGGTGGTCATCGCGAGGCGTGGACATAGACTCGGCGCCCCGATGCGAAGGATGCTGCGGAACAGTGCGTGGACCGTCGGCCTGTGGTTGGCGCCCCTCCCCGCCCAGGAAGGTGCTGTGCTCGCGGCCGTCGCAGCCGCCGAGAAGGCCAGCGAAGAGAAGCGCGGTGAGGACGCTGCCGTGGCGCTCCAGGAAGCCGAGCGGCTGCTGGCGCTGATCGCGGATCCGGACGTGCGGGCCGAGCTGGCGCGGAGCGTCGAAGCCGCGCGGGTCGCGCACGACCCGATCGCCGCGTCGGTCGACGAAGGGCGGGTCGCAGCCGCAGCGGCGCTCGCGGGCGCTGCCAAGGCCTACGAGGACAAGGGCTGGTATCGGATGGCGTCGGCGTTGCTCCGCGAAGCCGCGGGCTTCTCGGCGGCATCGGTGGCCGACGCCATCGCGCGGGTCCAGCAGGCGCTGGTCGCCAAGAGCGCCGATGGAGCGGGCGGTTCCGGCCTGATGGCCTGGTTCGGCGACGGCGAAGTCGTGCAGGGGCGGGACGGTTGGTCGATCGAGGAGGGCGTGCTGCTGTCGCCCGAGCCCACTCCGAACGCCGACGGAGGCATCTTCATCGGCAGCGTCCGGGCCCGCCCGGAACGGATGCGCTTCGGTGCGACGGCCACGATGAGCGGGTTCGGTGGATTCGGGCTCGTGTTCGCCTACCGCCACAACCAGGACTACCACATCGCGTACTGCTCGGCCTCCAGCAGCGACACCTACGTCCGCCTGCTGCGCTGGCGGAACGGTGCCTACCAGCAGCTCGCCGAGACGCAGACCTCGCCGGCCAAGACCCGGCTGCCCGCCGCTGAGGGTGCGCCGGCAGACGTGGCGTCCTACCGGCTGGAGGTCCGCGTGGCGGGGGATCAGATCGAGTTCCAGGTCGGGCAGACGACGCTGCGCGCCAAGAGCACGGCACCGATCCCGCGCGGGTTCTTCGGCTTCGAGAACGCACACCTGGAAGGCACGAAGCCGGGCTTCGCGCCGGTGTTCGCCGACATCGAGATCGACGCGGAGGCAGCGCGATGATCCGCGTCCACCCTCTCGCCCTGGCGGTCGGTCTCTGCTGTGTGGTCCCGGCGGCTGCGCAGGAGCGCGCCGTCCTGTCGGCCATCGTCGAGGCGCGCCGCCTCGCGGAGCTGAAGCAGGACGAGGATGCCGTTCTCGTGCTGCGCGACGCGCAGGGCCGCGTCGCCCGGATCGAGGATGCGGGTGTGCGGCGGCGGCTCCAGAAGTCGGTCGACGATCTCATCGGCGACCTCGATCCTCTCGACAAGGCGACCTCCAAGGCCCGTGAGGACGCCGCGCGCGCGCTGCTCAAGCCCGCCCAGGCCTACACGCGGCGCAAGTGGAACCGGGCGGCGCTGCCGCTGCTCGAGATCATCGCCGCGCTCAGCGAGAAGGTGGGCGGGCGCCCGCTCGAACGCGCTCAGGCCGCACTCGGGCTGGCCGCCGACGGTCCGCGCGACGGCATCCAAGGCTGGTTCGGCAAGGGCGTCGGCTTCGCGGGCGCCGGCTACTGGAAGGTCGAGGAGGGCATCGCCGAGAGCCCCAAGCTCCAGGGCGGCCTGTCGGTGGGACTCCGCAGCGAGCGGCGCACCGAAGGTGATTGCCGCATCCAGATCGAGGTGCTGGCCAGCGACAACCCTTCGAAGGCGTCGATCTGCTTCGCGATGGAGCCCAGCAAGAACGGCGACGACTACTACATCCTCGAGCTGCGCCACGAGCGCGGCTTCTCCGACCTGCGGCTCCTGCACTACGGAAGGGACGGCCGCCTCGACGAGATGGCCAACATCCCGCTCGCGATGACCCGCGCCGAACGCGCCGCGTGGACCGAGCTGACCGTCGACCTCGCCGGCGACCGGATCACCGTCGACGTGGGCGGCCTCGAGCGCGCCGACGCCCGTTCCGTGACGCCCGACCTCGAAGGCTGCATCGGGCTGTTCGTGTCCGGCGACAGCCCGTTCCGCGACCCGATCCGGTTCCGGAACCTCCGCGTGACGCCGCTCTGATCGGGCTGGCTCGGCGCGCGCCTGCGTCAGCGGCCGCGGCGTCGCACGTGGACGATCGCGGCGAGCGCGAGGAAGGCGCCGAGCAGCGCCATCCCGGTGGTGCCAGTCTTCGCTTGGATGCTGTAGAGCGAGGCTCCGGTCGCAAGGCCAGCGGCGATCAGCATCAGCGTGTTCCAGACCACGCGGTTGCGGCCGCGGGGCATGTCGGCGCCGAGCAGTGTCTGGCTGTTCATCATCAGGAAGAACGTCCAGTAGGCGATCGGCAGGAGCGCCATGCCGAAGACCGAGGTCGGCACCGCGAGGTAGAACGCGGCCTTCGACCAGACGAACGGGCCGAGCGCGCCGGTGGTCGCGGCGAGCGTGCCGAGACGGTGGGCTCGGCCGCCCGACGGCAGTCCGAGCATCTCGCAGATCACGAAGCCCGAGATCAGCATCAGAAGCGTGATCGTCGACAGCGCCATGCCGAGGACGCCGATGCCGAACAGGATGTTCGCGAAGAAGTCGCCGGTGAACGGCGCGAGGGCCTTGGCGAGGTCGAACGCGTCGCGCTTGACGAGCATCGCGGCGAGCGTGCGATCGGCTTCGGGGAGGGCTTCGCGGAGCGAGGCGCGTTCTTCTTCGCTCGCTCCTGCCGCGGTGCCGTCGAGCGCTGCGAGCCGCGCATCGCAGATCTTCTCGAACTCGGCGCGGAGCTTGGGGGCAGGCTCGGCTTCGGCCGTCGCGGCCGGGGCGACGAGTCCTTCGACCGGCTTGGTGTGGAAGCGGCTCGCGGCGGCGATGACGACGCAGCTCGTCGCCAGGAGGAACGGCACCAGCATGCCGACCGCGAGGTCGACGCGTGCGAGTCCGCGGAACTCGCGGTTCCAGCCCCGCTTGAGGATCGAGTAGGGCAGCAGGAACGTCATGTTGATCCCGACCGCCGTGGCGGCCGCCGAGATCATCACGTCGCGCTGCTCGGCGACGATGCGCGTGGTCCAGAACGCGCGGGCTTCTGCGGAGACCGCTTCGAGGAACGGTGCGAACGTCGCGGTCGGCTCACTGAGGCTGCCGAGGTCCGGCCAGAAGCCTGCGACGACGGCGGCCCAATCGAGGCCGTCCGCGCTCGCGGACAGGCGCACGACGACGCCGAAGAAGCAGAGCACGACCAGCGCGACGAGCCCCTTCAAGAGCCTCTCGTAGACCTGCACGCCGCGCGTGCCGCGGTCGTAGGCGAAGGTCACGCCGATCGTCAGCGCGAGGATCAGGCCGACGATGACGAGCTTGCTGCCCAGTTCTCCGAGCGGTCCATCTGTGCCGAAGAGCCCGGGCGCGAGGTTCTGCTGGACGACGCTCGTCGCCAGCGCGAACTGCGGCAGCGACCAGACCATGTTGGCGGCCAGGGACGCGAGCGCCCAACCCCAGCCGAGCACGGGGTTCACGTGGCGGTTGATCGCCTGGAACGGGCGCTCGCCGGTCGACAGCGTGACGTAGGCGATCGCGCTCAGCATCACGATGCCGAGGACCATCGCGAGCGGCTGGAGCCAGAGCATCGAGAAGCCCGCCAGCACGCCGAGGTAGAGACTCGACGCGAGGGACCCACCGCCGAGCGTGATCGCGCTCTGCAGCCAGCCCGGGCCGGACATCCGCGCGTAGGTCGTGAGCGTCACGAGCGGGCCACGCTGCCTGGCGGAGCGGATCGCGTCGAGGTCGCGGGCGAGTCGGTCGTCTCCGGCAGGGTCGCTCATGGGCCGGGAGGTTACGGCCAAAGGCGCTCGGATCGAACGCCGGAGGTCGAAGGCAGCGTGTCTCGAGGGCGGCGGTCGGGTTGGAGACGGATACATTCCGCCGCATGCGCATCGCCCACCTCGGACGGCCCGGTGGCGACCCGGTCGGGTTCGCCGCGCTCCGCACGGATTTCATCACGCGGAATCCCGGCTACGACCTCGCCTGGCTCCCGCGGACGACGGCGCTCGCGGCCCTGCCGGAGGCGCGGATCGCGTTCGTGCAGAGCGGTCAGGCGACGGGAAGCGTCGGACAACGGGTGTCACCGCTCGGCTGCGGCGACGTGATCGTGCTCGCCCCCGGCGACGCGCTCACCCTCGACGCCCCCCTGGCGATCCTGGTCTTCTCCGTGCCGGACTCGGTCGACCCCGCGATCCCGACGTTCCTCCGTCCCGATCACGATCCGGCGTTGACCGACACGCCCGGAGGTTGCGCGACCGATGCCAGGGCCTACCGCCGCGTCGTGCTGACGTGGCTCGACGAGAACGGACCGTTCCGCTACCGGGCGCTCAACGCCCATCGCGTGCGGATGACCGACTCGTTCTCGCACTACCACCCCGAGGACGGCGGCTTCGACGAGATGTACCTGGTCCAAGGCGTCGAGCCGGGTGGCCGGCTCTACACGAGCTCTGCCGTGGAGGAGATCGAGAGCCCCACGGGCGTCTCCCCGGAGCGCATCCCGGAGCTCGTGGTCGAGACGCCGATCGAGGAGGGTGACTTCGTCTGGGTCGGGCGCGGTCACATGCACCGTGCGGTTGGCGGAGTGCTGGCGCACGTGATCACCGTGCCCGGCTTCGTTCCCGGCTCGGAGATCGGACTCGATCACCATCTCCGTGCGCTCGACGAGCGGTTGCCTCCGGATGCTGGCCGGCGTGTGCCCTACCACGCCGCCGCATCGGACGGCCCGGTCATCAAGTAGTCGCATGGCGGAGACGTCCGCCATGCGAGGTCACTTCACGAGGAGCCAGACCCCGCCATCGGACCCGAGCTCGTTCGTGGCGAGGCGGCCCCGGGTGATCTGGTGCGGACCACGGGCGCCGACCAGAGCGGCGCCCGCCGGCGGGATCCGGTTGGTCCCCGAGTAGCGCTCCGTGCGGTTCTTGCGGAGCTCGCCCTGCTCGTTGACGAAGAACGTGTGTTCGCCCGTCACGCCGTGCTCGACCGGCCACGCGATGCAGGTCCAGTGTCGCTCTGCGTAGACCGGGTCCATGCGCTCGCGGTTCTCCGGGCCGTCGGGGGTGCCGTGGCCCTCGGCATCGGCGAGGTGGATCGCGAACCAGTAGCTGTCGATCTGCACGCGTCCCTCGGGGCCCGTGTCTCCCAGGGCCGCAGGGATGAGGTGGTCACCCGTCGGCTCGGAAGGTCCCGGCAGAGGGCGGCGGCCTGCGAGCTCGCCCAGGGTTCCGTATTCCCCGACGCCGTCGAGATCACGATCGATGTGGGCTGCCTGCCGGAACCTCGCCTGCGCGCCGACGAGGCTTCGCAGGGTCTCGACGACCGCGGCCTCGTTCGACGCGACACGTGACCCCAGATAATTGGGGACGGCCATCGAGGCGAGGAGCGCGAGCACCGCCACCATCACCGCGACCTCCACGACCGTGAACCCGCCCGCGCGCGGGGACCGCGTTCGCGTCGGTGGGCGGGGAGGTACGGGCTCGTGAGGCATGTCGACGCGCAGCTTTTCCATGCTGCTGCGCGTCCCTTCGGCACTCGGTGCTCCCGAGTCGAGTGCTGTCGTCCGCCGAAGGGTCCCGCGCGCGGCGGTGTGCCGGACAGCGCCGTGGGGACGGAGGACGGGTGTGTCCCGGAAGGGGACGTGCGTCAGGCGACGCGGCCGCGGTGGTGCAGCCAGCCGTCGACCAGGAGTGCTGCGAGCGCGCACGCGAGGAGCACGGCCGCCCACGGGAACGGGCCCTCGAGTCCGGCGAGAGCCAGCTCGGTGGAGTCGGCGGGAACGATCGGCGGCAAGGCACTCTGCCAGGCGGGTGCGGATGATCCCGGCGCAAGAGCCAGCAGTGCCCCGCAGACGAGCGCCGGCACATCCCGATGGGTCGGATCGTCGAGCAGCCAGTCCACGGCCTCGACGCCGTGCGGGGTCCGTCGCACGAGCGCTGCGCCAGACGCGGCATCCTCCACCCAGACTTCGCCTTCGCCGGCGGGCAGCACGGCCCCCGTGCGCTGGCGGTCGCGGAGGCTCAACGGAAGAGGGTTCGCGGTGGTCGCGCGGGGCTGCCGGAGGGCGGAGCCCGCACCGGCTGCCAGCACCAGGCAGGGCGTATTCCGATCCGTGCTGTCCGCGAGCGGCGTGGCGAGGACCAGGACATCGGCGTCCGCCTCGCTGTCCGCGGTGACGAGCTGCGGCGCGGCCTCGACGACGGCATGGACGCACGCGGCGACGCCTGGGGCGATGTGGACGCGTGCCGGCTGGAGTGGCCCGAGCGGGAACGGCACCGACGCGGCGACGCTGTCCGCGACCGCGACCTCGACGACGAGTCCGGGGTGGGCACGCTCGTCGATGGGCCCGAGTCGGACCGACAGCGACGCTCCGCGGGCTGTCTGCAGCGGGACCCGGTCGACGACGTCCGTTCCATCCCTCACGAGGACCTCGCCGGGTCGGCCCTCGGTCGAGGCTTCGACGCGGATGCGGCGTCCGTCGGGGCCGTGCTCGACCGCGGCGGCGACCACCGTGATCCCGCCGCGGCCCGCGAACCCGCCGCGCACGACCGGGATGTCCGCCGCGTGTTCCGGAATCAGGGGCGGTCCGCCGAGGACGACGATCTCGTCACCGGGACGCAGCGCCGCCGCCGCCGCCTCGAGTCCTTCCCAGAACGTGCTGGGCGCACCGCCCGTCGGCAGGCTGCCCAGGCGCTCGGCCAGCTGCCCCCGCGGTTCATGGGTTCCGAGCAGCGTGGTGGGAGCCTCGCCGAAGGCGATGATGCTCCCGCGCGCGCCGAGCCCCGCGGTGTCCGCGATCTCGGCCGCGGCGCGGCCGAGGGCGTCCCGGGTCACCGGGTCCACGCCGCTCGTCGCGTCGACGAGGACGACGCGCGAGGGACCGTCCCCGGCGTCGACGGGGTCCGCGAACGTCGTGAACGCCGCTCCCAACAGCGCCAGCCCGAGCAGGAAGGACCACCACCGGGCCGGCAGCCCGAGGAGGACCCGCGGCTTGTGGACGGCACCGACCTGCCGGAAGAACAGCAGGCTGTCCACGCGCTGACGGCGGAGCCGGACGCGCAGCATGTGCAGGACGAACAGTGTGCCGGCGAAGCCGGCCAGACCGGCTGCGTAGGCCCAGGGTGACAGGCCGAGGAGATTCATGCCTCGAGAACCCCTCCGCGGAACGCGCGTGCGATCTGGGGCACGATCGCCTCGTCGGTGCGGACTTCGAGGTAGGTGCCACGGCGCGTGCGGGCGACGCCCCGGAGCGCCTCGCGGAACGCGGCGTAGGCCTCCCGGTAGCGGGCCCGGACCGCGTCATCGACGAAGAGCGGCATGCTGTCGCCCGTCTCGCAGTCGACGACCTCGAGCTCGCCGCGCACGTCCGGGTCGTCCTCGCCCGGATGGACGATGCGGCACAGGAACAGCGTGTGCGGCACCAGCTTCAGCGCGGCGACGAGCGCGTCGGCGCCGCGCGGGTCCAGGAAGTCCGACACGATGACCGCGATGCCGCGCCTGAGGCGTCGGTGCGAGAAGTCCCGCACGGCCCGGACGAGGTCCGTCTGGCCGTCCGGGCTCAGCTTCGCGAGCCAGGCGAGCAGTCGATGGAAGCCATCGGTGCCGCTGACCGGCTGGAACGGCGCGCGTCCGCCGTCCGCGAACGGGTGGACCGTCACGCGGTCGAGATGGTGCGCCCCGACGTACGACAGGGCCGCCGCTGCCTGTTGGGCCGCCCGGAACTTGGTGGCGGGCTCGACGCGGCCGAGCGGCGGCTGCGCCATGCTCTCGCTCTGGTCGACGAGGACGTGGACCGGCAGATCCTGGTCCTCCAGGAACAGGCGGACGAACACCTTGTCGAGCCGCTGGTAGAGGTGCCAGTCGACCGCTCGGAAGTCGTCCCCCGCGACGTAGGGGCGGACGTCGGTGAACTCCACGCCCGCGCCGCGCGCGCGGGATCGCTGCTCGGCGAAGCGTCCGCCGCTCGGCACGCGGCGCGCCAGCATGCGCAGCCCTTCGAGGCTGCGCAGGAACGCCGGGTCGAAGAGCTCGGGTG
>JBEAPQ010000469.1:0-11159 GCA_041164325.1 Planctomycetota bacterium
TACCACTCGTCCCAGACATCCTGGTGGCAAGCCCGGCACTCCTGCGCGGACTGGAAGCGCCGCGCCGTCGGCTCCTGCCGCTCGCTCGACGCGACCGGCTCGGGCTCGATCAACAGGAAACGCCCCACGCCGGTGACGGCGAGGACGAACAGCGCAGCCGAGAGGATTCGGGAGCCGTTGCTCATGGCTTGTCGTCGGGGAAAGAGGTTCGACAGGACAGCTCAGCCGTGCGGCAGGACGCGTGGCGGAACGCGGAAACGAAGCGTGAGCCGGTCACCGAGCGCGACGTCGGGCCCACAGAGGACGGGGACGAGCTGGCCCTGGACCGAGACGGCTGCGAGCCGCCGTCCGAACCCATCGGCGCGGAGATGGCGGACCTCCGCCTCGACGCTCTGGGCAGGCTCCGCGGAGGTGACGATCTCCAGGTCCCCGGGCAGGACCGCAAGGACATGGGAATCGCTCCGGGCCCCAGGCGGCATGTCGACAGGCCCGAACGGCGTCTCGGCGCGACCCGACTCCGGTGCGAGCGGCAGGCAGACAGCCCGCGCGAGAAAGCTCGCCGTGAAACCAGTGCCCGGCATGCCCAGCAGATCCGCGGCGGAACCCTGTTCCACGATGGAGCCCGCACGGAGGACGAGCAGGTCGTTCGCCATCGCGAGCGCCTCGTCGCGGTCGTGCGTCACGACCACCAGCGTCAGCTTGCGGTCCCGCGCGACGTCGGCGACGAGCAGCGCCAACTCGTCGCGCAGGTGGACGTCGACAGCACCGAGCGGCTCATCGAGAAGCAGGATCTCCGGCTCGTGGGCGAGCGCCCGCGCGAGCGACAGACGCTGTGCCTCCCCACCGGACAGCGCCGCGGGCCGATGCCGCGCGCGATCCGCCAGGCCAACCCGGTCGAGCAGCGCAACCGCCTCGGCGTCGCCCAGGCGCGGCTGGACGAAGCGCAGGTGCCCTACCGCGTCGAGGTGCGGCCAGAGCGCACCGTCCTGGAACACGAAGCCGATCTTCCGTTCCGCCGGCGAGACGCGTTCGTGCGGGCCGTCCGCGACGACCCGGCCGCCGATCGAGATCGTGCCGGACGTCGGACGCTCGAGACCCGCCAGCAGCCGCAGCAGCGTGGACTTCCCGCAGCCCGACGGGCCGACGAGCGCCGTCCGACTCCCGGCCGGGAGGTGGAGGTCCAGCGGCCCGAGACGGAAGTCCCCGTGCGGGTGGCGGAACTGCAGTTGATCGACGTCGAGGGACTGCACGGCCTTCGCTTCTAGGACAGGGGACGGAGTTTCCGACCCGTCAGCAGGACGGTCAGGATCGGAAGTGAGGTCACGGCGACGAGGAGCATGAGGGCGAGCGCGCCGCCCGCGTCTTCGCCGCCGAAGTGGACGATGTTCGACAGCCGGCGCACGACCGTGTCGTTGCCAGCCGGCAGGACGACCGCGACGTCGAGCTCACGTGCGGCGAGCACGAACGTGAGGCAGGCCACGGACCAGATCGCTGGCAGCAGCGCCGGCAGATGGATGCGAAGCCCGCAGGCGACCGGCCCGCGGCCGGTCAGTCGAGCAGCCTCCTCGGCCGATCGGGGCAGACGACGCACGGCTTGGCTGAGCGTCAAGACGCCGAACGGAAGGAAGCGCGCCGCATAGGCGCAGCCGACGACCCCCATCGAGTCGTACACGTCGTAGCCCACGGCGTCGTAGAGCGAGCCGGCCACCGGGCTGTTGAACACCTTGACGAAGCCGATCGCGAGCAGGACCGCGGGCACGGCGACCGGGAGCACGGCCAGGTGATCGATCGCCGGGAACCGCCGCGCCGCAGCGCGCGCCGCCGGGATCGAGACGGCGAGCAGAAGACCCGTGGTCAGAAGCGCGAGCAGCAGCGTGTAGCCCAGATCGTCGCCCGACTGCTCGAGGCCCGCCCGGAAGCTGCGCCGCAGGATGTCGACCGACATCGGCTCCCGCGTCTGCGTCGATCCCATCGCCCAGCGCGTCATCACGAAGATCGGCACTCCCACACCACACGTCAGGTAGGTGACGGGCAGGAGCAGCGCCGGCAGCCGCCACTTGCCGAGGGTCCGGGTCGGCAGCGGGCGGAAGTCCGACCGGAGCATCGAGCGCGCGCGGAACCGGAGGGCGGCCCACAGCGCCAGCGACGTGATCGCGATCAGCGGAACGGCCGCGACGATCGGGCTGACCACGTCCTCGTGGGCGACGCCGGTCGCACGTCGGGTCCAACGTCCGAAGACACCCTCCGCATACGTGTGCCACGCCTTCCCCTTGACCGTGAGGAACTCCGGCACGCCGTGCTCACTGATCACGAAGAGGAACGCGAACAGACATCCCGCGGCGATCTCCGGGAGGATCGAGCGGAGCAGGAGTCCCTCCGCCGGGCCACGGCCCCGGGCGACCAGCGCGGCCTCGTAGGATCGGCCGTCGACCGCGCGCAGTCCGCGCGCCGTCATCACCGCGACGAACGGCGCGTAGCTCGTGCCGAGCAGCAGCGCGCAGAACCAGAAACCGGACGCAGGCGCAAAGTCCGCGAACCCCATCGCCACCAGGATCGGCGGGATCACGAGCGGCGCGATGCCGAGCGGGCCGAGCACGGGAGCGCCCGGGAGATCGGTCGCGGTTGTCAGCCACGCGTGCCCGAAGCCGAACACGATCGCGACGGCGACGGCGACGAGACCGAGTCCGACCGAGGCGAGGATCTGCTGCCTGTCGACCTCGGTCGCGAGGATCGTGGCCCACGGCGCGAGGGTGAACCCGTCGGGGCCGTGGACCGTCTCCAGCAGCATCGCTCCGATCGGGAGCACGATGCAGAGGACGCCGAAGGCCGCGGCGAACGCGAGCGGCAGGCGGGCCAGGAGATCGACGGGGCGCGGCATCGGACCTTCGCTGCTGGATCAGTCGTGCGGGATCAGCGGGTGCCGCCGTAGCGCTGCGCGAACGCAGCCGAGAGCTCGGCAAGGTGGGAGGCGACCTCGTCGGCGTCCCAGACCATCGGACGGAAGTCGTCGATCCCGAGGATCCAAGCCGACTCCGGACCCTGGACCGCCGCGCGGACCGGGATCTGCGCGGATTTCGACGCCGCGAGAATGGCCTCGACCTGCTCGGAGACGATGAAGTCGACGAGCTTCTTCGCAGCCTCGGGGTGCGGACCGCCGCGCACGACGGCCACCGAGTTCGGGATCAGCATCGTGCCGAGGCCACCCTCGGCCTGGTCCGGGAACACCGCCCCCACGGCGTGCCCCTTCTGGAGCGCGACGTGGAAGTCGTCGGTGTCGGTCAGCGCGAACGCGATCTCCGTCTGCGGATCCGCGGTCTGACGCATCGTCGCGCCGTTGCTCTGCAGCCAGACGACGTTGTCCTGGATCGCGTCGAGCCAGGCCTGGAAGCGCTCTTCTCCGAGCGCGAACCGCAGCGCCGCGAAGTGGGTCAGCGTCGTCCCGGTCAGCGGCCGGGCGATCGCGCAGCGTCCCTTCCACTTCGGATCGGCGAAGTCCTCGATCGACGTCGGCCACGCGCTGCGGTCCGTGCCGAGCTTGTCGGTGTTGACGATCAGGATGCGGGCGCGGGCGGCGAAGCCCGTCCAGGTCCCGTCTTCGGCCTTGAAGGCCGCTGGAATCCCCGCGGCCGCCGGGGACGCGTACGGCTCGAGCAGGCCCTTCTGTCCGAGGCTCACCGTGTGGGCGAGTTCGTTGTTCCAGAACACGTCACAGCGCGGGCGGTCCTTCTCGGACACGATCGCGCTGACCAACCCCACGGTCTTGCTGGCCTCCGTATCGAACCGTGCGTTGACCCGCAGACCGGACTCCTCCTCGAAGCGACGGACCAGCGCTTCGCTGTGCTCCTGGTCGAGGGCGACGTAGAGGGTGACGTCCGTGCTCCGGCCGCAGGCGGCGAGGAGCGTGGCGAACGCGAGCGCGAGGATCTGCTTCATGGCGTGGTCCTGGGGGCGGGGCCGACACGATAGCCGAGGACCCGAGGACCCCTCCGGGAAAGGGCCACGCGCAGGAGCAAGCGGCGTGCCGTTCGGTCCAGCGACCGCCCAGGGCCACAAGACGCCACGCTCCCCGGACGTGCGTCACCCCACCGAAACAACAGGGGCGACGGGGGCTGCGAGGTGTCGGCCCAGCCGACGTCAGGGCCCGGCGAGGCCGGGGAAGCCCTCGCAAGGGCCACCCACGCGCTGCGCCCGACGAGGGCGCGCGCCGTGACGGCGGCGGCCCGGGAGCCTCAGCGGCGCGCGAATTCGCTGTCGGGGTAGTCGCGCTTCAGGCGACCGCGAAGCACGCGGCCCATGCGGCCGGCGTCCTCACCACCCCACTTGTCGGCGGCCTGTGCGCCCATGTAGAGCGCCTCGGCAATCGTCGACGGATCGGCGCTGTCGGTCTCGACGACGATCCGGAGGAACGAGAGCAGCGCGTCACGGAAGGGCTCGCGGTTCGACGGCGTGCCCGCCGCGAACTGGCAGTTGCCGAGGCCGAGCCAAGCCTGCGCCTGCACGGCCTGGGAGATGCCGTCCCGCTCGAGCAGGTCTTCGAACTCCGAACGAGCCTCGTCGACCTTGTTCTCCGCGCGGAGCGTCTCGGCGATCTGCACGCGGCAGCGGTTCGCGATGTTCGGGTAGGCACCCGCCTCGTTCTGGATCGAGCGCAGCGCCGAGCGGAGGCGGTCCGGCGTCAGGCCTCCAGCCGCCGCCTGGGCCATCGTCTCGTAGAAGCGGGACTCGAGGATGAAGCCCTGCGGGTAGCCCTGCGTCGTGGCGGCCAGCGAGTAGCGCTTGGCGACCGTCGAAGCGTCGCCGGCCTTCGCCTTGCCCTGCGCCAGGTAGTAGTCGAGCTTGACCTGGTGGGTCATCGGCAGGAAGCCGCTGTCCGGACACTTCGACGCGAGTTCCTCGAGGACCTGGAAGGCCTCCGCATACTGGCCGTTCTTCAGGAACAGGCGCGCGGCTTCCTGGTAGCCGAACTGCTTGAGGAACAGATCCGACTGACGCTCGGCTTCCTGCAGGAAGTTGCCCGGCGCCTCGTTGGTCCCGATCGAAGAGTAGGCGCGGCGGAAGGCCTCCTTGACCTTCTGCACCTCGAGGCTCGCGACCTGGTCGGTCGACTTGGATTCGCCCGTTCCGCGCCGCTTGAACTCGACGTTGCGCAGATCGAAGCTCGTCACCTGGACGCCGTCGATGACGGAGCCGTCGGTCAGAACGATCCGATCCTTCTGGGCGGAGGCGGCGCCGGCGATCCCGAGCGCCGCTGTGATCGACCAAGCGGTCGTGCGGAGGGCCGTGTTCATGCTCTCGATGGGCCCGCGGGCGGGCCTTCGGGTGGGGGTCAGGGGGTGGGGCATCATGCCGACTCGCTGAGGGGACCGCAACGCTGGCCGCACGGACCGGGTTCAGGCCTCGCCGGATGCGTCGCTGCTCGACCGCCGGCGGTTCTTCCAGGCCTCAGCCGCGTCCTCTCCGGTCCGACGGACCGAGATCAGCTCCCCGACGACGGCCACGGCGATCTCCTCGTGACTCCGGGCCCCGATGCAGAGTCCGACCGGGCTCCGGATCGCCGCCAGGAAGTCCTCGGGCACACCGCCCCCGTCCCGCAGGTGACGGAACAGAACGGCTCGCTTGGTCTTGGACCCGATCATGCCGAGGAAGCGCGGCCGCTCGCCCGCCCCCCAGCGCCGCGCCATCGCCTCCAGGACGACACCGTCCTCCTTGTGGCCGCGCGTCACGATGACCACGTAGCTGTTGGCCCGGATCGGCATCTCGGCAACGGCGCCCACGAACGGCCGCGCCACGGTCTGGGCGGCTTCCGGGAAGCGATCGGTCGAAGCGAACGACTCGCGGTCATCGCAGACCGTGACCCGGAAGCCCGCCATCGTCGCCACCGCGCACAGCGCCCGGCTGACGTGGCCCCCTCCGAAGATCCAGAGCGTCGGCGTGGTGATCGGTTCGACGAACACAGTGACTTCTCCCCCACAGAGCAGCCCGGAGTCGGGCGAGTCATGCTCGGTCAGCCGGAACGAGAGTGTCCGGGTGCGCTCGGTGCGCAGGACCTCGAGCGCCGCCTCGTAGACCTCGGCCTCCAGACAGCCCCCGCCCACCGTGCCGAGGAACGTCCCGTCTTCGAGCACGAGGAGCCGCATCGTCTCCCGGCCCGGGGTCGACCCGCGCGTCGCGACGATCGTCGCGAGCGCCGCGGGCACCCCTTCGCGCCGCAGTCGGACCACTTCCTCGAAGATGTCGGGCATCGATCCGCGGAGGGTAGGACGCCCCGGGACCGCCGTCGAGGGCGGCGGGCAGGCTTCAGCCCTTGTGGAGTCCGCGGTCGAATTCGCGGAGCACGATCGGCAGCGACAGCAGCGCAAGCCCGAGGAAGAGCATCGAGAAGGAGCCGTCCTCTTGGCCCCCCGACTCCAGGTAGAGACCAGCTCCGACGCAGAGACTGATCCACCCGGCCGCGTAGACCAGCTTCCCGGGGCCGAACTTCCCGTAGGGCTGGCGGCGCCGGGAAGGCACGAGCTCGGACGCCAGTTCCCGCCGCGTCGCCTCGTCGAGATTCGGATCGCGCAAGGCCTCCTGGATGACCTGGAGCCGATCTCGGTTCTGCCGCTCGTAGAGCTTCAGGACCAGCGCGGCGAACAAGAACAGGAAGAAGATCGCGACTGTCGACATGGCGAGCGACCGACGTCTACGCGTCAGGCGACGGATATTCGCGGAAGTCCGAGAGCGTCGAGCAGCGCGTCGGGATTCCCATCCCACGAGAATTGCGCCGACGCCGAGAGATCACAGCGGTCGTTGATCCGCCACACGAACGGGACGCCCGCCTCCTCCGCAGCCTCGAGGTCCGGCTCGCGATCCCCGACCATCACCGGGCGCTCGGCGCCCGCCGCCTCGATCGCGAAACGGAGCATGTCGGTCTTCGTGCCGATGCCCGGAGAACTCAGGCAGAGCTGCCAGCCCGACAGCGCGGAAAGCCCCTGACCTTCACACATCGCGTCCATGTAGCCCTGGTGGCAGTTGCTCGCGAGAGCGACCGGCATGCCCATCGCGCCCAAGTGCGACAGCAGAGGCCGGACGCCGGCAAACAAGTAGTCCTGGCCCGAGCGCAGCTCGGCGAACTCCATCGGCAGCACGACGGCGCGGAGATCCGCCCAGCGATGCTTCAGCGGCTCCGGCAGGAAGGGCGCCCACACGCCCTCGTTCTTCATGCCGACGACCGCGTGGGCCTCGGCATCGGTCGGCTCGGCGAGCGCGAGACCCTCCTGCTCGGCAAAGGCGCGGACACCGCGCCGGATCACAGGACCCCACCACGCGAACGCGTCGTGCAGGGTCCCATCGACATCGAAGATCACGAGGTCCGGCTGCATCACGCGCCTCCTCCGGCATCCGTGACGAACTCCATGCCCCCGACGCCCGCGTCGAACGCAGCCTCGCGAATCCGCGTGACGAGCGCCGCGTGCTCGGCCGATCCGCTGGGCGGCGCGATGACGCGGACCGCGGGTGCCGCGCCGGGGCTGGCATTCCGACAGAGCACGCGCAGCGCGTACTGCATCTCGTCGACCGTCATCCGTTCTCCGTCGAGCGCGACGAAGCCCCCGTCGAGCAGACGGACTTCGACCACCCCGCCTGACGCGGCAGACACGGACGAGAACGGCACCGGATCGGTCGCACAGCCCGCCACGACCAGGATCGGCCACACCACGAGGCGTCGCATGGACCGGATCTTCGCGATCCGCCCTCCCATCGGAAGGGACCGCCGGGCAATTCCGAGACCGGGCTATGCTCCGCAGCCATGTCGTCTCGTCGACCAGTCCGCTGGGAGCTGCAGCCGACGCGCTGGCCCTCGGCCGAGGAGGCCCGGGCATCGCGCCTGTTCTCGCCGCTGCGCGTCGGCCCCTGCGCCGCCAGGACGCGAACCTGGGTCCCTGCCATGGTGCCCTGGCGCGCGACCGAGGATGGGGAGGTCACCGAGGACGTCGTCGCCTGGTACGCGCGCTTCGCACAGGGTCGGCCCGGAGTGCTCGTCGTCGAGGCGACCGGGATCCGCGATGTCCCGAGCGGCCCGCTGCTGCGGATCGGCGACGACCGCTTCGTGCCGGGGCTGCGACGGCTCGCCGAGGCCGTCCGCGACGCGAGCCATGGCGAGACGCGGCTCTTCATCCAGCTGATCGACTTCCTGGCGATCCGCCGCCGGCCCGACCGCGAGCGATTCCTGCAGAGGTTCCTTCCGATCACGACGGAACACCGGACGGCGCTGGGGCTCGATGAGGAGGCTGCCGTCCGCGACGCGCTCGTCGCGTTGGACGACGCGGCGCTGCAGCAGGTCCTGACCGCGCGGGAGTACCGGGATCTCGCGTTCGGCTACCGCGAGGAGGTCCACGACGTGCACCTCCCCCATGTCCGCGCACTCCCGGCCGTCCTGCCCGGGCTCTTCGGCGACGCGGCTCGGCGCGCCGAGCTGGCGGGTTTCGACGGCGTCGAGCTGCACTTCGCGCACGCCTACACGATGGCTTCGTTCCTCTCGCGCACGAACCGGAGGACGGACGGCTACGGAAGCACGCCGACCGGCCGCATCCGGCTCCCGCTCGAGGTCATGGCCGCCGTCCGCACCCGCGTCGGCGCAGGCTTCGCCGTCGGCTGCCGGATGCTCGGCGACGAGGCGATCGACGGCGGCTCGACGATCGAGGACGCCGTCTTCTACGCGCGCGAGCTCGCGCGGGCCGGCATCGACTTCGTGTCTGTGAGCAAGGGCGGGAAGTTCGACGATGCGAAGCAGCCGAAGGTCGGCGACGCGGCCTACCCGTACACCGGGCCGTCGGGACACGAGTGCATGCCGACCGTCCGCAGCGACGAGCGTGGCCCCTTCGGTCGGAACCTCCACCTGTCGGCAGCCATCCGCGGCGCGATCCGCGCCGACGGACTCGAGACGCCCGTCGTCGGCGCGGGTGGGATCGGCACGTTCGAGCTCGCGGAGGCGGCCCTGCAGCTCGGCATGTGCGACTTCGTCGGCGCCGCGCGGCAATCCCTGGCCGATCCCGACTGGTGGCTCAAGGTCGAGGCCGGTCAGGGCGACGCGGTCCGCCGCTGCATCTACACGAACTACTGCGAGGGCCTCGACCAGAAGCACAAGCAGGTGACATGCCAGCTCTGGGACCGTGACTTCGACGCCTGAGACAGCCCGGCGCGGAGCCATGACGGCAAGCGACGGCTGCTGCCGCCGGCCTGGGAGGCCGCGCCCTGAGCGGTGGAGACCCAACGCCCCGCGGCGGACTCCCGGCCGACTTCGCGAGCCGCATCGAGCAGCTCGCGGCCCTGCTGGACGCGCCCCTCGCCGAGCGGCTGGGCCAGCGGCCGAGTCCGGTCTTCCGGATCGCCGACGCGGCTGACGAGGACGCGTGTCTCGCGGCTCTCGATGGGCTCGGGATCACGCGGAGGCAACGAGTCCCGGGCCTGCCGCGGACGTGGGCGATCGAGCACGAGGACCGCGAGGCGCTCACCCACTGTCCACTCGTCGAGAGTGGACAGATCCACATCCAGGGAGCCTCGAGCCAGCGCTGCGCCCGCGCGCTCCGCGTCGAACCCGGCGAGCGGATCCTCGACCTCGCGGCCGCACCGGGGGGCAAGACGCTCGTGATCGCCGAGGCGCTCGCCGGCACCGGCGAGCTGGTCGCCGTCGAGGCCGTCAAGAGCCGCTTCTTCCGGCTGCGCGCCAACCTCGAGCGTGCCGGCCACACGTCGGTGCGCACCGTGCTGTCGGATGGCCGCCACGTGCCGCGCGCATTCCACGGGACGTTCGACCGCGTCCTGCTCGACGCACCGTGCTCGTCCGAGGCCCGCTTCGATCCCGCCGACCCCGACACGTTCGCGCGCTGGAGCCTGAAGAAGGTCCGCGACATGGCCCGCAAGCAGTGGGGTCTCCTCGGCACCGCGCTGCGGTGCGCCGCGCCGGGCGGCGTCGTCGTCTACGCGACCTGCGCCTACTCGCCCGAAGAGAACGAGGCCACGCTGGCCGCGCACGTCGGCAGCCCGGACTCCCTCGGCGAGGTGATCCCCGTCGATCTCGGCCCCGGCGTCGAGACCCGCCCCGGCCTGACCCGCTGGGGTCGCAAGCGCTGGCCGGACGAGATCGAACGGGCCGCACGCGTGCTGCCCGACGCCTTCCACGAGGCGTTCTTCGTCGCGCGCCTGCGGCGGCGGGACGGGTGACCGGGAGGAGCCGCTCCACCGCACCGTCACAGCAACCGAGGGGCGCTCGGTTGCCGTACCAGCCGCAGCATCCGCGGCAGGTAGTCGGACAGCTCCCGCGTGCGGCGCCCGCGGACCTTGGCACGGTCGTCCGCCCGCCGCAGGAAGACTGCACGACGCGCGTGCGGCTCGGCCTCGAACTGGCGGCATGCCGCGCCGGTCATCGGCCCGCCCTGGAGCACGAGCGAGCGCTCGGAGACGTCGCTGAGACCCTCGCGGTAGCCTGGCTCCACCGCGCAGAGGTAGCGCTTCGCGTCGACGTGGAGTCGGATCGGCTCGGTGACCTCGGGCGGGAACCAGGCCGCCAGAAGGTGCGCCCCCAGCCGCTCGTGATGCAGGTCTCGCGTGAGGAAGTCCGCTCCACCGAGTTCCTCCCCCTTGACCAGGTGACCCACGTCATGGAGCAGCGCGGCCACGACTTCGGCATCATCCCCAGCGTCCGTCTCGGACTCCGCCGCAGACTGCAGCGCATGCTCCAGCTGCGTCACGGACTCCTCGTGGTGCAGCAGACCTTCGGTCGCCAGGACATGGAGCAGTTCGAGCACGAAGTCCTTCCCGGACTCCGCGCGGGCCAGCCTTCGGAACATGGTGGACGGTGTTTGCAGGGAAGCGGGGCGGGTTTCGGAGCGTCGTCTCGATCCCCACGGCGTTGCCAGCCCCTTCCGAATCCTGAGGTCCGCTTGATCCGCCCCTGACGCTCTCGGGTCGCATGGCATTCGCACCCGAGGAGCGCCCAACCCGTGTCATCCCATCCCAGCCCCGCCCCGACCGCCGATCTCCAGGAAGCCCACGTCGGTGCCGGTGTGCTCGCTGCACTTCCGGGACGCCTCGATGCCCTCGGCGCCCGCCGCGTGCTCGTCGTCCGCGACCGGAACGCGACTCGGGATTCGGGAGCAGATGAACAGCTGGCAGCCCTGCTC
>JBEAPQ010000470.1:0-4419 GCA_041164325.1 Planctomycetota bacterium
GGTCGCAGCAACCAGCCCGTCGGCCTCGTCGACATCTACCCGACGCTCCTCGAGCTCTGTGGCCTCAACCCGGAGCCGGGGCTCGACGGACACAGCATGGCACCCCTGATCACGGACCCGGCCCGGACAGACTGGCCCTACGCTGCCGTGACGACGTTCGGCCCCGGCAATCACGCGGTGCGCAACGAACGCTGGCGCTACATCCGCTACGCCGACGGAAGCGAGGAGCTGTACGACCACGCGACGGACCCGGCCGAGTGGCACAACCTCCTCGCGGCCTCTGCCGAATCCCCGGGCGACGCAATCCGCGAGGTCGTCGAGACCATGCGCGAGCATCTGCCGACGCAGGACGCGGCCCTGCGCAAGGGTGCCGAGCGGAGCAGCGGCTACGCGGCATTCCGCGACGCGGAGGAAGCGCGCAGCCGACGTTGAGCCGGGCAGGATCGACAGAGACTCCCGCACCGGTAGACTCGCGTCCCATGCCTCCTGCCCCTGACGAGCGTGACTACTTCCACCGCCGGGTGGGGGGTGGCGTTGCCGAGCAAGGGTCGACGACGACCGCACGCAGTGACTCAGGCATCCGCAAGAGGTTCTCGGCGAGCTCCGGGAGATCGCCGAACGCGTCCTGCTCAGGCGCGGCGATGCACGGGCCGTCACACCGCACGACCTGCTGCATGAGGCCTTCGTCAAGCTGCGGCAGGAGCACGAGCGGCGCCGCGCAGAGGGGCTGACTGCGATCGGGCACAAGCCCGAGGAAGTCTTCAAGAGCTGCGTCGGTGCGGCCTGCCGCGATGTCCTCGTCGACTGGCTGCGACGAGACGGCGCGCAGAAGCGCGGTGGCGAGGACGTCCACGTCGAGATCCACTCGGGCATCGAGGTTCCCGGGAGCGGAACCCAGGACATCCTGTCGCTACACGACACGCTCGCCGACCTCGAGACGGTGGACCCGGACCTCGCAGAGCTCGTGGAAGCCCGGGTCTTCGGCATGTTGAACCACGAAGAGTGCGCGGCCCTGCTCGGCGTGTCGACGCGCACGATCGCGCGCCGCTGGATGGTGGCCACAGCCTGGCTCCGCCAGCGTCTGCGCTGATCCACTGTTCACTTCTGGCCGGCGAGCCAGGCGCGGACCGAGGCCACGCGCTCGTCGTCTTCGGGCAGCGGTGTCGCCTCCAGCCAGGCCGAGAGCAACGCCGTTGCGTCCTGACCCCGTTCGGTCGCCTGCAGGTAGGACGCCAGCGACAGCATCGTCTGCACGGTGGCCGGATGCTCGGTGCCGAGGACGCGGCGACGGCCAGTGAGCGCCTCTTCCATCAAGCGATCCGCTTCCTCGCTCGATCCACGGCGAGCGAGGGTCGAAGCCAGGCCCTGGATAGACGTCAGGGTCGAGGGGTGCTCGGGGCCGAGCGAACGACGCTTGGCGACGAGCACCGCGCGGAGCAGCTCCTCCGCCTCTTCGAGGCGCTCGGTCTCCTCCAGCAGGGACGCGAGGTTGTTCATCGCCGACAGCGTCGAGCGATGTTCGGGGCCCAGACGCGCCTGGCTGCCGGCGAGGGCCTGCCGGTAGAGCTGCTCGGCTTCCTCGAGCTCGCCGTTGGACTTCAGCGCGAGCGCGAGGTTGTTCATCGCCACCAGCACCGCGGGGTGACCGTCGCCGGCGAGGCTGCGGAAGCCTGCGAGCACCGCGCGCAGCCGCTCGACGGCCTCCGCTGGCCGGTCCAGCGACACGAGCACGAGCCCCAGGTTGCTCTGGACGGAGAGCGTCCGCGGATGGGCATCCCCGAGGGAGACCCGGAGACCCTCGAGGGCCTTCCGGTAGGCCTCCTCGGCCGGACCGAACCTGCCCTGCTGCTTCAGCACCCCGCCGAGGCTGTTCGCAGCCATGAAGGCACTCTCGTTCGACAGGCCGAGCGTGTCGGCGTAGGCATCGAGGGCCTCCGAGAGCAGCTCCGCCGCGCGGTCCAGCGAGCCTGCCTCCAGGCACGCAATCGCCAGGTTCTGGATGTCGGCGATCGTGCGAGGGTGGCGGTCACCGAGTTCCAGGCGCCTCGCGTCGAGCAACTCCTCGAGCAGCGGAATGGCGTCCGCGGGCCGCTTCATGGCGACCAGCACGAGCGCGAGAGACCTCTCCAGCGACGCACGCTGGGATGCGCCCCCGGGACCGAGGGCGGAGGCCGCCTCCAGCTGCGCGCGGAGGACTGCCTCGGCTTCGCCGGACGAACCAAGATCCTGGAGCGCCTTCGCGAGCTCGGCACCCGACTCCATGGTCAGCGGATGGACCGGCCCCAGCTGGGCATCGCTGCGCTTCTGGAGCTGGCGAAGACTCTTGACCGCCCCCTCGGCGTCGCCCGCGCGGCGCTGGATCTGTGCGGACAGCAGGTCGGCCTCGCCGCGGAGCAGCAGGTCCTCGACGCCGCGTTCGCCCCACGAGGCGCGCGCCTCGTCCGACAGCGCCCTGCTCGCTTCGATCTGGTCGAGGTTCAGCGCGAGCATCGCGAGCTTGGTGATCGCATCCGGAAGGGCCACTCCCGGGCCGTCCGGCAGGGTGCGGAGCAGATCGAGCGCACGTTGCTGGGCCTCCCAGGCTTCGCGCAGCAGGCCGACGTCCCGCATCGTCATCGCGACCGTCTGGAGGAGCTCCACGCGGAGTCTTGGATCGCCCTCGAAGCGCGCGTCGATGGACGCGAGCGAGTCGGCGAAGATCGACTCTGCCACGACGTCGAGCGAGAGGCCGGTGAAGTCGAGGCCACGGAGCTGGTCAGCGAAGAGCCGCGGCGTTTCGTCGTTCCCTCCCGAGCTGGCCCGGTCGCCGTGCATCTGGAGCAGACGCTCCCGCAGCACGACGCCCATGGCCGCCGGATCGATCGCACCGAGCTGGTCCCGCTGGAAGCCCGCCACCCTCCGCAGCTGCTCGGCGCGCTCCCGCTCCTGGGCGAGGGCGGCATCCCGCTCGACGAGGAGCTGCTCGGCCCGGCCGAGAGCCGCCTCCGCGCGGACGCGCTCGCCGGCTGCCACCTTCTCGGCCGCCCGCGCCTCGGCTGCGGACTCACGGGCCTCGGCTGCACTCAGGCGAGCCAGGCCCTCTTGCGTCTTCGACTCGCCGAGCAGCCGCGCGTTCTCGATCGCGAACCACGCGGTGATCGAGAATGCGACGACCCCGACCAGCGTCGCGAGGCTCGCCGTCGGGTGGCGGCGCACCCACTTCGCGGCTCGACGCGCACGGCTCGGTGGCGTCGCGAGGATCGGCTCGTGGGCCAGGAACCGACGGAGGTCCGCCGCCAGCTCAGCTGCCGTCTGGTAGCGGTCCTTGGGCTGCTTCTCGAGCGCCTTCTGGCAGATCAGGGCAAGGTCGAGCGGACACTGGGCGCGCACGCTGCGCACCGGCGCCGGATCGTCGCGGAGGATCTTCTCGGCGATCTGTGCGCTCGTATCGCCACGGAACGGGCGCTGGCGCGCGACCAGCTCGTAGAGGAGGACGCCAAGGCTGAAGATGTCCGTGCGGTGGTCGACACCCCCGCGGCTGCCGGTCACCTGCTCCGGCGACATGTAGGCCCACGTCCCCGCGACCTCACCCGACACCGACAGCGCGGCCTCATGGTCGATGCGCGCGAGACCGAAGTCCGTGATCTTGGGGAAGTCGCCGCGGCTGATCAGGACGTTCGACGGCTTCAGGTCCCGGTGGACGATGCCGGCGTCGTGCATCGCGGCCAAACCGTCCGCGATCTTGGCGACCAGTTCCGCGACCGCCCGGTCATGCCCAGCCGGAAGCGTGGGTTCGGCACCCGTCGCCGCCAGGAAGTCCCGCAGCGTGCACGCATCCGCGACGAGCTCCTGCGCAATCCAGGCCACGCCGTCGTTCTCGCCGTGGTCGTAGGTGGCGACCACGTGGGGGTGCGACAGGCGCCCGCCAGCCCGCGCCTCCCGATCGAAACGCCGCAGGCTGTCCGGGCTGACACGCTCGGGCAGCACGAGCTTGAGCGCGACCGGTCGATCCAGGTCCCGGTCCATGGCCCGCCAGACCTCGCCCATCCCGCCGCGGGCGATCCGCTCGACGAGCACGAAGCGACCGAGCTCGTCGCCCGGCCGCATGTCGCGCGGCAGATGGCCGCGGTCGCGGACCGCGGCTCCGCGTGGCAGGACCTCGGTCAGATCCTCGAGCCCTGATCCCTCGACACCAGCCTCGACGGCGGCCACGAAGTCCGCCGCGAAGTCCGGGTCGCTCGAGAGTTCCGGGTCGGACTCCACCCAGCTGCTGGCCTCGGCGACACACCCCTTGGGGTGGGACGCCAGGAACCGGTCCACCGCGGCACCGATCTCTGCTGGGGATCGCAATCGCTTCATGGAGAAGTGCCTCCTGTTGGCGCAGAGCTCCGCCGGATCAGAGGGCCGCGACCCGAGGCGTCACCTTGCACAGTGACGCCG
>JBEAPQ010000471.1:0-8504 GCA_041164325.1 Planctomycetota bacterium
GACGTGGAACGTGCGCCGGACGGCTTGGGAGCTGTCTTCGGGCGGAGAGGGTTCAGGCCTCTGGAAGTCGACCGACAGCGGCACCACGTGGACCGAGCTGACGAAGAAGTCCGGCCTGCCGAAGGACACATGGGGGATCAGCGGCATCACCGTGTCGCCGACCGACCCGGACAACCTCTACGCGATCGTCGAGGCCAACGACGGCGGCGTGTTCCGGTCGCGCGACGCCGGCGAGACGTGGCGACGCGTCTCCGAGGACCGCGAGCTTCGTCAGCGTGCGTGGTACTACTCGCGGATCTACGCCGATCCGCGCGACGAGGAGACGGTCTACGTGCTCAACGTCCGCATGTGGCGGAGCAAGAACGGAGGCGCCGACTTCGACGGCATTTCGACGCCCCACAGCGACAACCATGACCTGTGGATCGACCCGGCGGATCCGCTGCGGATGATCGAGTCGAACGACGGCGGCGCGAACGTGTCCGAGGACGGCGGCGCGACGTGGACCTCGCAGGACAACCAGCCCACCTCGCAGATGTATCGGGTGTCGCTGGACGACGCGTTCCCCTACCGGCTGCTCGGAGGGCAGCAGGACAACTCGGCGCTGCGGATCCGCTCGCGCAACATCGATGGTGGATCGATCGGCGACGAGAGCTGGGAGCCGACGTCCGGCGGTGAGTCCGGTCACGTGGTGGCGCAGCCCGGCAACCCGGACCTCGTCTTCGGCGGCAGCTACGGCGGCACCCTTTCCTGGATCGATCACGCGACGAACGAACGTCGGAGCGTGCAGGTCTGGCCGGACTCGGTCATGGGCTACGGCGCCATCGACGCGAAGTTCCGGTTCCAGTGGAACTACCCGCTGTTCTTCTCGCCGCACGATCCGGGTCGGCTCTACGCGGCTGCGCAGGTGCTGTTCCAGAGCGATGACCTGGGGCAGTCCTGGCAGCAGATCAGCCCGGACCTGACCCGCAACGATCCGACCAAGCTCGGCTCGTCGGGCGGTCCGATCACCAAGGACAACACCGGCGTCGAGTACTACTGCACGATCTTCGCGGCCTGTGAGTCGCCGCTGCAGAAGGGGCTGCTCTGGTGCGGCTCCGACGACGGGCTGATCCACGTCTCGCGGGATGCGGGCGCCTCGTGGGCCAACGTGACGCCCGAGGGCCTGCCGGCCTTCACGGTCGTCAACTGCATCGACGCCGACCCGTTCCGCGCGGGTGGTCTCTACGTGGCGGCGACCAACTACAAGGCCGACGACTTCCGGCCCTACCTCTTCCACACGAGCGACTACGGCGCGACGTGGCGTGACATCACCGGCGAGGGCCTTGCCGCAGATCACTTCACGCGGGCCATCCGGGCGGATACTGCGCGCCCCGGCCTTCTCTACGCCGGCACGGAGCGCGGCGTGCACGTGTCGCTCGACGATGGCGCGACGTGGCGCTCTCTCCAGGGCGACCTGCCGATCGTGCCTGTGACCGACCTCGCGGTGCGCGGCGACGAGCTGGTCGCAGCGACGCAGGGTCGCGGCTACTGGATCCTCAACGGCCTCGACCTGCTGCGGGCGTTCGATGCGGTCGATCCGTCGGTCCACCTGTTCGCACCCGAGCCCACCTACCGCGTCGGCATGGGGGGCGGTCGGCGCCGCAGCGGCGCCAGCACGGCGGGGCAGAACCCGCCGGGTGGCGTCGGGTTCCGCTACTGGCTCGGTGCCGAGCCGGCCAAGGATGCGGTGGTCCGGCTCGAGATCCTCGACGCCGACCAGCGTGCCGTCCGCACGCTGACCCGGCGCGGCAGCAAGGACGGAGCGAGTGAGGATCGCGTGCTGGACGTGGCTGCAGGCCTCCAGGACTTCCGCTGGGACATGCGGTGGCCCGGAGCCCGCGCGTTCGACGACATGGTTCTCTGGAACCGGAGCCTCTCGGGTCCCCTCGCCGTGCCCGGCACCTACACCGCGCGGCTCACGGTCGGCGAAGAGGTGCGGGAGACGACGTTCGAGATCCGGCCAGATCCGCGGACGCGCGCGACCGAGGCCGACCACGTCGCCCAGTGGGAGTTCCTGAGCGGTGTCGTGCAGAAGCTCGACGACATCCACCGCGCGCTCCAGGAAGTCCGTGAGGTCCGCCCCGCGCTCGAGGAGTTCGAGGCGCGGCTCCCGGCCGGTGACGACATCCAGCCCCTTCGTGACGAGCTCGCATCGATCCGCGATCGGATGCGCGACGCCGAGGAGACGCTCTACCAGACGAAGAGCCAGAGCGCCCAGGACCCGCTGAACTTCCCGGTCCGGCTCAACGACAAGCTGGCTGGACTCAACCGCTTGTCGGGTGGGTTCGGGCCGACGACGCAGCAGCAGAGCGTGCGCGATGAGCTGTTCGAGAAGATCGAGGCGCCCCTCGGCACGCTGCGCGCGATCCTCGACGAGGAGATCGCGGAGCTCGACGCGAAGGCACGTGCGGCCGGCGTGCCGGCGATCCGGCGCGACTGAGCCGGACCTCTGCCGCATCACCCGGTAACGCACACGGGGCCGCGTCGCACGCGCGACGCGGCCCCGTGGGGGCGAGCGAGCTCCGCTGGGGCGCTCGCACTCCGATCCCGTTTCAGTTGCCGAGGCGGAGCTGCAGGCCGTTCGACAGGATGATCGCGGCCGGGTTGAAGCCAGGGCTGACGGCCAGCGCCTGGTTGAACAGCGACGCGCCGGCGAGTCCCGGCTGGTTCGGGACCGAGAAGCCGAACTGCCCGGTCGCAAGGCTGACAGGAGCGGCAGCGAGGTCCGCGCTGCAGAGCAGCGTGCAGCCCGTGATGCCGACCGGGTCCAGTGGGTTCGACACCTGCGCGGAGCCGAACAGGACGACGGCGAACGACGTGCCCGTCGGGATGTTGGCGACCTGGTAGGTCAGCGCCGCGCCGAGGATCGGACGCGTGGCCGTCAGGCCGAGCGTCGCGCCGTAGGGGCCGAAGTTCCGCGGGATCGACGCGGTCAGGTCGATCGAGCCCGGGTCGGTCGGAACCGCACCCGACGAGAAGCCGGTGATCGCTTCGTCGACGCAGCCAGCCTGGTAGATGATCGTCCAGTCACCGTTGGGGTAGAGCTGGAGCTGGATCGTGTTGGAGTCCGGGGGGTTGGCGCCGAACTGCGGCACGCCGTTCCACGTGATGACGGCGCGAGTCGGGTTCGACAGCGTCGTGAAGTGCGTGTCGCCCGCGACCGACGGATCGAGGTCGTCCCACCACGTCGCGATGCGCGCGTACTGGATGAACTTGTCGCCCGACGCGCCCACGTAGAAGCCGGTGTCCGGGATCTCGTTCGGAATGAAGGACACCCAGCCGTTCGAAGAGATGTCGATCGCGTTGGTCGTGCCGACCGAGCTGCCGATCACCGGGAAGTTGAAGCCGAGCGGAACGGCACGGTCGATCTGGTCGTCCGCGTGGTTCAGGCCAGGGCCGATGTTGGTTTCGAACGTGCCGCCGACCGTTCCCGTCCAGCCACGCGGTCCGTTGGCGCGGAACGTGAAGGCACGCCCCGAAAGGTCACTCGAGCCCGCCGTCGAGAACTGCTCGTAGAAGCAGCCCGGGGTCGGGCAGCCGTTGCCGTAGGGGTTGGCCGAAGCCGACGTTCCGGTCGCGTCGAAGATCGCGATGACGCGCGCGCTCTGCACGGACACGTAGATCAGGCCACCGACGAACGCTGTCCCGCGGCCGAGCGCGCCGATCGGCGTCGACTGCGTGCCGGGGAAGGTCTGCACGATCTGGAACGCCGGGTCGTAGTTGACGAGCTGGTCGCCGGTCAGTTCGTAGACCCAGAACGAGTTGGTCGAGATGTCGTAGCCGATGCCGTCGTTCTGCTGTGCCTGCAGCGCGAACTGAGCGATGAGGTTGCCCGAGGTGTCGTACTCGAAGACCTGCGCGCCGGTGCGGTCCACCATGTAGAGGTGGTTGTTCATCGGGCTCCAGACGATGCCGGCCGGGAAGAAGGCGGTCGACGTGAACGTCTGGATGTAGTTGCCGCCGGCGTCGTAGACGTCGATGCCCTTGCCGCGCGTCGCGTTCGAGTCCGTGACGTAGTAGTTGACGCCGTCGCTGGTCGCGCCGTTCGCCGAGCCGGTGTTGGACAGCGTCAGTTGGGCCAGCACGTTGCCCGCCGTGTCCATGCGGTAGAGGACGCCGCCGGGTGCGGTCATCAGGAGGTCGCCCGTGGGCGAGGCGCCGAGTCCGACCGGCGTCGCGCCGGCGGGGGCGGGGAACGAACCGAGGAACGAGCCGACCTGGGCGGTCAGCCCGGCGGCCAACAAGAGGGGCGTGAGCGCCCGCAGGGAAGTGTGGAGCATCTGTGGGTCTGTTTGGGACTGGGACCTGAGCTTCGGAGCGTGGCGGGGGGATAGGAGGAGCGACACGGTCGTGCCGCCTGGAGCAGACCCCGCCGTCGATCAAATCGACGAGCGGCCAAGTCTAGTCCAAGACTGGACCGATGTGCAGGTGAGGAATCCGACCCGATCGGAGGGGGTCCCGCGTTGAGAAGCGCCGTTCCGCACGACGATTCCGGTCGAGCGTACAGCGCGCCCGATGCGGGGCGCCGTGCTACCCTTCCGGCGCTCCATGATCCTGCCGCTCGAGCTCTCCGCCGTGATCTGCACGCTCGACCGCGGGCCGGAGATCGAGGCGTCGGTCCGTTCGCTGCTCGCGCAGGACCTGCCGCCGGATGCGTTCGAGATCCTGCTCGTCGACAACGGCTCGGCGCCGGCGGCAGCCGCGGTGCTGCGCGGGCTCGCAGCGGCCCATCCAGACCGGGTCCGATACGTGCGGGAGGACGTGATCGGCGAGTCGTCTGCGCGCAACTGCAGTCTCGTCCATGCGCGCGGCGCGATCGTCGCCTACCTCGATGACGACGCGATCGCCGACCCGGGCTGGCTCCGCGCCTACCGCGATGCGTTCGCGGCCGATCCCGGTCTCTCGGTCGCGGGCGGCACGGTGCGTCTCCGGTACCTCGCGCCGCGGCCCGCATGGATCGACGCGCAGCTGGAGACTTGGCTCAGCGGCTTCGAGCGCGGCGACACCCCACACGAGCTCCGCTACCCCGACTTCCCCCGGGGTGCGAACATGGCCTTCCGCCGCGCGGCGTTCGAGGACGGCACGCGCTTCTCAAAGGACTTCGGCCGCAAGGGCAAGTGCCTGCTGAGCCACTCGGAGATCGAGCTGATGTACCGGCTGTCCAAGAAGGGACACCGCATCGGCTTCGTGCCCGCGGCCGCCGTCGACCACCTCGTCCCCGGCGGCCGCCTCGACCGGAAGTGGTTCGAGCTCCGCAGCCACTGGCAGGGCCGATCCGAGGTCCTGTTCGATCGCATCCATCGCGGCCGCCTCGCCGTCCTCCTCCGGCTCCCGCGCCACGTCGCCGGCTGGCTCCGCAAGCGCGACCTGCGTCGGCACCGCCACGCCGGCTACCTCGCCGGCGCGCTCGGCGCGCTGGGTCATCGCACGCGCTGAGGTCGCCCCAGGGCTGACCTTGCCTCCCGGGTGCTCGCAGCCGGGTGATGCACCAGCTGGCCTGAACCCCGGCCCCGCCGGAAGAGGTGTCTGTCAGCACAAAGTTACGCATCGCGTTACTTTGTGCTAAGAGTTCATCCATGGCGAGTCCTGGCAAACTCCACCGGTGGGTCGAAGCGCTCCCCGAGCGAGGGAGATACGTCTTCGTCCGCTCGGAAGCCGAGGCGGTGACGGACGCCTCGGCAGAGGCGATCAAGATGACCCTGTATCGCCTCAAGAAGACCGGTGCGGTCGTGGCCCCCAGGCGGGACTTCTTCGTCGTGGTGCCTCGGGAGTACCGATCCGCTGGCTGCCCGCCCGCGAGCTGGTTCATCGACGACCTGATGCGCCACCTGGGCCGGAACTACTACGTCGGCCTGCTGTCTGCGGCCGCCCTCCACGGGGCGGGGCATCAGCAGCCCCTTGCCTTCCAGGTCATGGTGGATGCGTCCGAGCGTGGCATCGAGGTCGGGCGGGTTCGCATCGACTTCCACTTCAGCAGCGTGCTGGATGGCGCGGTGACGGAGGTGATGCAGACGGAGACCGGAACGATGAGAGTCTCGACTCCGGAGACGACCGCGTTCGATCTCGTGCGGTTTCCGCTCGCGGCTGGCTCTTGGAGCGCTGTCGCGACGGTCCTCTCGGAACTCGCCGAGGACTTGGATGCTGGCGCGCTTGCAGCGGGGGCTGCGCGCATGGCCAGGACGGACGTCCAGCGCCTGGGTTGGCTCCTCGACTTCGTCGGTCAGCCTCGCCTGGCGGACGCCCTTGCCGCCACAGTCGGAGACATGAAGTTGCTGGCGACTCCACTGACGGGTGTGCGCGAGACGGCCGGCACCCATCTCGATCCTCGCTGGCGCGTTTGGGTCAACGACGACGTCGAACTCGACCTGTGATCCCCCGGGCGAGCATCACTGCGTGGCGCTCATCCGCGCCCTGGCCGACCGACGGTCAAGTCGAGCAGGACCTCGTGCTGTCCCGCGCGATCGTCGAGCTGTTCGCCCATCCAGCGCTCGCCGAGCGGGTCGTGTTCCGGGGTGGTACTGCGCTGCACAAGCTCTACTTCGACCCGCCGGGTCGCTACTCGGAGGACATCGATCTCGTGCAGCGGACGGCGGGCCCCATCGGCCCGATCGTCAACGAGATCCGCGGAGTTCTCGACCCTTGGCTGGGCAAGCCGAAGTGGCGGGCCAGCCAGGGGAGGTTCACGCTCGACTACCGCTTCCAGACGACCTTCGCGCCCGTCGTGCCGATGAGGGTCAAGGTCGAGATCAACACGCGCGAGCACTTCGCTGTGCACGGCTACTCCACGCGACGTCTGGAGGTCGCGAACCCATGGTTCACAGGGTGTGCCGACGTCGCCACGTTCGGTCTACCTGAACTGCTCGGCACGAAGATGCGGGCGCTCTACCAACGCAAGAAGGGCCGCGACCTCTTCGATCTCGACCTCGCACTGACGCACCCCGGCTTCGATCGGGATCGAGTCTTGGGGGCCTTCCAGCGCTACATGACTGTCGGCGCCACACCGGTCACGCGCGCCCAGTTCGAAGCCAACCTGGCCGCCAAGCTCTCCACCCCGGGCTTCCTGGTCGATGTTCGCCCACTCCTGAGGACGAGCGTCGAGCACGACGTGCTCGCGGCTTGGTCGCGTGTGCACACGGAACTCGTCCGCCATCTGCCTGGCGAGCCGTGGAAGGGGAGCGTGGATCGAGAGTCGTGAGCCCCGGGTAGCTTCGCGAGTCAGGGACTGCTCGGTCCAGGCTTCAGCCGCGCCCGGCCGCCCGGTCCTTCGCACGGCCGTGCGCCTCGAGCATGCGCAGCGCGAGGCTGCGCAGGAGGGAGGCGAGGCGTGGGAAGCGACGGCCGAGGATCGCGTCGAGGCGGTGGGTCGCCTCGCCGAGAGGGGAGCGGAACGCCGACATGCCGAACTCGCGGACGAGGAGGGCGGTCAGAGCGCGCTGCTCGTCGAGGGGCAGGTGGTGGATGTGGCGCGCGGCCAGCAGGGCGAGGCGTGCGCGGTGTTCCTGCCAGTTGGACGGCAGGCAGAGGTTGGTCGTCTCGGGTGGGAGAGCTGTGACCAGCAGGTGCGGCCAGTCCTCGAAGCGGAGACCTGCCGCCGCCGCGCCGAGCGCGAGGCCGCGCTCGGCGTAGGGGCCGAGGTCGGGATCGAGGGCGAGCTTGCGGAGTGCCGTCGTGCGGACGAGCAGCGGCGCGTCGGGGCAGCTGCCGCGGACGAAGGCGAGACCCGGGTCCGACGGGGGAGCGGTGCAGAGGCGTCCGTCCGGACCGCGCGCGAGCGCCCGCAGTCCGTCGATGCCGGGGTGTGTCGCCAGCGCGACGGCTGCGCGGTCGAGGACGGCGACGTCGAGAGTGGCACCAGCCGGCACCGCCAGCACGGCGTCGCCGCGCGCGCCCGCGAAGGCCGCACTCCGCGGGTGGGCGGTGTGTGAGCGGTGCGGTGCGACGTGCCGGATGCGTGGATCGATGTCCGAAGCGACGGGCGCGTGGGTCAGGACGAGGACTTCGGCCACGGCCGGGCACGCCAGCGCTGCGTTCGCGGCGCGATGCGCGCTTTCGAGGTCGTGGGCCGCGTCGACGACGACCGTCAGCGGCAGCGCGTCGACCTCGGGGATCGAAACGCGCCCGCGCCCGTCGGCAACCAGGGACTCGATCGCCTCCACGTAGGTCGCAGGCGCGCTGAGGGCGCGGATGCGCTCGGCCGCTGCCGTGCCGATCGCGTCGAGCCGGTCGAGCGCCCCCCCGACCCCCTCGCGGATCACGCGGGCGATGTCCGAGGCGTCGCAGCCGTCGACGAGGAAGCCAGACACGCCGTCCTCGATCATCTCACCCATGCCGCCGTGGCGGCCGCCGACGACCACGCGTCCCGCGGCCATCGCCTCGATGCACGCGTTCGGCCAGTTCTCCCACGGGGACGGCAGGATGACGACGTCGACCGTCGACAGCTTGTCGAGCAGCGCAGCGCGCGGCAG
>JBEAPQ010000472.1:0-2984 GCA_041164325.1 Planctomycetota bacterium
ACAGCGCAACTCCCAATACCACCAGGCCCTCGAGCTCCTGCTCGAGCGCATGGCGCGGCTCCGCCTCCAGCACAGCTAAGTCTTTATCGACACCCACACGGTCAACGACTCGCTCTCCGCCGATCAAAGGCGCCTTGCGTTGGAGGACCGCCCTTACCCCATCGCGCTCGCCAACGAACCGAGCATCCCCGAGCGGAGAAAGCTCATCGGCAAGGCCCAGGCACAAGTCGGCCGGGCACCCGGCGCCAAGGGCAGCGGCAATTCCACGAAGCAGATCCGGCTGGTCGTCGAACCGTTGGCAGACACCAGCGTCGAGCAGCTGCCGGAGCAGCTTGCTGGGCTGCGCACGCCGTAGTCTTGGCAGCTCGCTCCAACCGCTCCCCCAGACTCGAAGCGCGCCCACCAAGCACGCGAGACCACACCTCCCATGCGTTCCACCTGGGCCCTGCTCACCGCACTCCTCACGCTGCCCGCCTGCCAGCTCTCCCCACCACCAACCCTCACAACCCTCCGCGCCGACGTCGTCGTCTACGGCTCGACTCCCGGAGGCTTCTGCGCCGCGATCGCGGCCGCGCGGGAGGGTGCGCACGTTCTGCTGGTCGAGCCTTCGAACCATGTCGGCGGCCTGAGCACGGGTGGGCTGTCGCACTGCGATTCGAACCAGATGGTGCGGTCGACGGTGATGGGGCTGTTCGACGAGTGGCACCGGCGCATCGTGGCGGACTACACCGGTCGGGGGCTGCCCGAGCCCTACGACGCGGAGAAGAAGGACACGGCGGTCTGGACGTTCGAGCCGCACGTGGCGATGCGGGTCACGCGGCAGATGCTCGACGAGGCGGGCGTCCGGGTGCTGGCCGAGCATCCGCTGGAGACGGTGGCGAAGGACGGGCCGACCATCAGGGCGATCGTGGCCGGCGGCTGCAGGCTCGAGGCTCGGGTGTTCGTCGACGGCACCTACGAAGGTGACCTGATGGCGGCGGCGGGCGTCGCGTGGACGATCGGGCGCGAGGGGCGGGACGAGTTCGGTGAGTCGCTCGCGGGCCAGCAGTATCCGAAGGCCAGGATGGAGATCGACGGCCTGGCGGAGGACGGCCAGCCGCTGCCGCTGGTGACTGCCATAGGCGCCAGGGACGGCGACCGCGAGGGTGAGGGCGACGACCGCGTCATGACCTACAGCTTCCGGCTCTGTCTGACGGAAGACGACGCCAACAAGGTCCCGATGCCCGCGCCGGACCACTACGACCCGGCTCGCTTCGAGCTCGTCCGGCGCTACCTGGCAGCGGGCGGCAACCCCAACCTCGTGCGCTTCGACACGTACGCGCTGCCGGGCAAGAAGTGGGACGGCAACAACTCGATCGGCGGGCAGTTCTCGATCGGCCTCGTCGGCGGCGGCAACGAGTGGCACGCAGCCGACGCGGACGGGCGGCGGGAGATCTGGGAAGACCACCGGCAGTACACGCTGGAGTTCTACCGGTTCTTGACCACCGACCCGGCCGTGCCCGAGGCCACCCGCGATCGCTTCGCACGGCTCGGCCTGTGCAGGGACGAGTTCGTCGAGCATGGCCACTGGCCGCCCGCCCTCTACGTGCGCGAGTCCCGGCGCATGCGCGGACTGCACGTCCTCAGCCAGCGCGACATCCTCGAAGAGCCCCAGAAGCCCGACCCGATCGCCGTCTCGTCGTTCCCGATCGACTCGCACGACGTGCAGCGCATCGCCCTGCCGGGAGGCGGCGTCCTCAACGAGGGCACGATCTTCCCGGTCCGCGTCGACGGCAAGCGCACCGGCTACGCCTACCACGTCCCCTACCGCGCGGTGCTGCCCGAGCCACAGCAGTGCGACAACCTGCTGGTCCCGGTCGCGCTCTCGTGCACGCACGTCGGGATCTCGTCGCTGCGCATCGAAGGGGCGTGGATGGTCATCGGCCAGGGTGCAGGCGTGGCCGCAGCACTGGCCGCGAGAGAAGGCACCTCGGTACAGGACGTGGACTACCCGACGCTGCGCGCGCACCTGATCGCGCAGGGTGCCGTGCTGGAGCTTCCCACCGACCCGGTGGCCATAGCGACCCCAGGCGGCATCCTCCTCGACGACGCAGACGCGCAGCTCGAGGGCCGCTGGACACCTTCGAAGCGGTTCAGCCCGCACGTGGGGAGCGGCTATCTCTTTGCGGAGTCGCCGCCCGCGCGCGCGACGTTCGCGTTCACGGTGCCGGAGACCGGCGAATACGAGCTGCGGATGGCCTACTCCCCCCATCCGACCCGCGCGTCGAGCGTCCCGATCGAAGTCACGAGCGGCGGAACGGTCACGACGTTCGCGGTGGACCAGCGGGCTGCCCTGCCGCAGGGAGAGGCCTTTCGGGCCGTCGGTCGGGTGCGGCTCGAGGCGGGGACCGCATCGACCATCCGCGTCCGCTGCGCCGACGCCGACGGCTTCGTCATCCTGGACGCGTTGCAGCTGGTGCCGATCGCAGCGCAGCCAATGCACGGGCGGTGACCCGCGAGCGCCGGGCCCCGGATCGAGCGGAGGTCGAGACCCTAGGGGCTCGTTCTCGGACCCGAGAGTGCCCTTCAAAGCTCAGGCAGGAAGGTCACCGACCGCCGCCCTTCCTCTCCACGCCGCCCGTTTCCTCCGCAGGCGCGCCATCGGCCGCATCGGACTCACCCCCCATCCCCGTCACCCGCAGGATCTCCTCGAGCAACGGATCGACCGGATCGAGACCGTGCGGGTGGTGGCCGAGCGCCGGCTTGCGCCAGACCTTCACCGGCCCGCCGAGCGCTCGGTAGCGCGCGGCCATGAGCTCGCCGTTCTCGGCGGGCGGCACCACTTCGTCCTCGGTGCCGAGCACCAGCAGGAGCGGCACCTGCGACCTGGCGAGGGGTTCGAGGCGATCCACAGGCATCTGGGCGTAGGCCCGTGCCCCGGCCTCATCGAGCCCGTATGCGGCGAGGCAGCGAAGCCAGTCGGGGTCGGATCGCTTGCCGCTCTG
>JBEAPQ010000473.1:0-3329 GCA_041164325.1 Planctomycetota bacterium
GGCCTCGAAGTAGAAGTCGTTCCGACGGAACTCATGGACCTGGAGACCGACGCGTTCGCCCGGGACGGCCAACTCCGGATCGCCGAGTTCCAGCGATCCACAGGCGATCTGGACGTCATGCCCGGCCTCGCGGAGCGCCCCCGCAACGGCGGCCACGTAGCGCTCCGTGCCTCCCGAGGGGTGATCGGGGAACCGGTGGACGACGTGCAGGATCTTCATGCGGTCTCTCCTCCCGTCCGCTTCGCGTAGCGCTCGACGTCCGTTCGGTCGATCGGGCGCCCGCTCAGTCCGACGACGAACCCACGCGCCTTGGCGGCCAGTGCTCGCCACGGCGTGCCCGACAGGAACGCGAGCGGCCAGAGCAGCACATCGAAACACCAGAACGCCAGCCAGAGCCTCGGCGTGCCGTGGCGGCGCAGGTAGCGCACGGTGTTGGCGGCGCTCATGAACTTGCGGAGCGGACTCCGCCCCCCGCCCGAAGAGCCGCTGGGCTCGTGGACGACGCGCTGCCACGGCAGCCAGACGAGGCGCCGCCCCGCAGCCCGGAGACGCGCACCGAGGTCCACGTCTTCCCAATACATGAAGTACGACTCGTCGAGGTCGCCGACCGCTTGCAGGTCCGACAGGCGGTAGAGCACGCACGCACCCGGCAGGAACTCGCAGGCCTCGGGCCCGTGGGTGATGGGCGCGGGCGGCTGCCCCTGCCCGCGGAGCACGACGAGGTTGGGCCGCGCGCGGACGAAGCCCCCCTCGCACCATGCCAGCCCATCCGGCGTGACGACGGTCGGGCTGACCGCCGCCAACGAGGGATCCGCATCCAGCGCGTCGACGAGCGGACCGAGGAAACCCGGCGGCACGCGGCAGTCGTTGTTCAACAGCAGCACGTGCTGCGCGCCCCGTCGACGGGCTTCCGCGAGACCGAGGTTGACGCCCCCGCAGTAGCCGAGGTTCTCCTCCTGGGCGATCAACGTGACCGCCGTGTCCTCCGGCTCCCATGCGGCCCGCAGGCGTGCCGCGGAACCGTCTCCGGAGCCGTTCTCGACGACGATCGTCTCGAGACCCTCGAAGCCACAGGCACGCAGGTCCTCGACGACACGCAGCGTCGCAGCCGCGAGGCGGAAGTTCAGCACGATCGCTGTGACCCGTGGCGCGCGGACCGGCACGGATTCGGAGGATAGCCCGGATGCGGGGCGGATGTCGCCGGTCCACGCAGTCGCCGGCGGCTCATCCACAGAGCGGCCTCACGAGCGCCCACCAGAGTCGGCAGGTCTGATCCAGCCCCCTTCGGACCCACGCCTTGAGGCCTCGGTCGGCAAGGCCAGGGTTGGCCGTCATCGGCAAGGCCACCAGCAGGTCACGATCCGCGACCTTGCGACCCTGCTGGATCGAGCGGCGCGCGCGAAGCGCCCAGGGCACCGCCGAGATCGCCTCGACGTGACCACGCAGCGCCGCGAAGAGGGCGCCGCGCGACGCGGCGAAGGCCGTGTAGACCAGGGCGTACAGCAGCTGGATCGGAGCGGTCAGCACCAGGGTCCGCCAGCGCATGCACCGCAGCAGCAGGAGACAGCGATTCCGCGTGTGCAGCGTCACCCGCCGTCCCGCGTAGCGGGCCTCCGGGCTCCGGAACGAGAGCCCCGCCGTCCCGCCAGCGTGAAGCACGAACGTGTCGGGAGCGGCTCGCAGCGTGTGGCCGCGCATCCGCAGCCGATAGCTGAGGTCGTTGTCCTCGTAGAGGATGAACATCCGCGCGCAGAAGCCGCCGATCTCCTCGAACGCGTCGCGGCGGACCAGCAGACAGAGTGCGATGACGGCGCCGACCGGATCGACGGGCAACGGCACCTCCGCACGCGGCCGGAAGAACCCGTGCAGCACCAGGGTGCCCAGGACGTGGAGATCCGCCGTGTCGTAGTGCAGGACGTCGTCCTGGTCCGCGCAGACGCTCCTCGCCTGGACCACAGCACAGTGCGGGTCGGCCTCGAGCGTCCGCGACAGCGCAGCCACCGTTCCCGGAGGCAGCACCACGTCGTTGTCGACCAGGAGCACCCGGTCACCCGAGGTCGACTGCACCCCGAGATTCCGCGCGCTGGCCGGACCGACGTTCGAACCCGCATCGACGACCCGCACGCCGGGATACCGCGCGGCGAGGAAGTCCCGCGAGCCGTCGTCACTGTGGTTGTCGACGACGACGATCTCGTCGAGGGGCGGTTCCTGCTGGAGCAGGGACGCGAGACACCCTTCGAGGTAGTCCCTGCCGTTCCAGTTGATGACGACCGCGGAGATCACGCGTCCCGCAGATTACGCAATGCCTCGTCCCGGACCATCTCCGAGGGAGACACGGGCGGCGGGACCGCGGCCACGCGGAACGGATCGGGCCGCGCGGCCTGACGACGCCCCGTCGGCAGGCCCAGCACGTCCAGCCACTCCCGCACCGAGATCTGACCAGCCTCGGCGCCTTCGGACAGCCCGTCGACGATCTCCTCGTGGAGCAGCCCCTTGCTCTCGAGCAGCGCATGGACCCGCGACTCGATCGTGTCGGCCATCCAGAGGCTGTAGACGTTGACCGGCAGCTCCTGCCCTCGGCGATGCGCGCGATCCTCGGCCTGCCACATCCACGCAGGGTTCCACCAATGGTCGAAGTGGATCACGTAGCTCGCCTCGGTCAGCGTCAACCCGACGCCCGCGGACTTGACGGTCGCGACGAACGCCGTGATCGACGGGTCCGTCCGGAACTTCAGGACCGCTGCCTCGCGCTGGGCCGCGGAGAGCCGCGCGTCGAAGGTCACCACCCCGAAAGGCGCGAGAGCCGCCGCGATGCGATCGACACCCTCGGCGACCCACTGCGTGAAGATCAGCACCTTCTGACCGCTGCCAGCGATCTCCTCGACCTTCTCGACCGTCGCCCGAAGCTTCGGGCTCGACGCCTGCCCGGGCGCGAAGTTGCAGATCCGCTTGAGCTTCGTGATCAGGCTGAAGACATGCACGCGGCTGACCTGGTCGCCGAGCGCTTCGAGCTCGTCCATCGCGCTGGCCTCGGCCGCCTCGTACGCCTTGCGCTGTGGAGGATCGAGCTCGAGCCACTCGTCCTGACGGATCTTCGGGGGCAGCTCGGTCATCACGTCGCGCTTGGTGCGGCGCTTGACGTACGGACCGATCAGGTCCGCAGCCGCAGCAGGAGTCAGGCCTTCTGCAGGCAGCAGCCGCGGACGCACGAACGAGAACAGCGACACCAGGTCCTCGATCCGGTTCTCGACGGGCGTGCCGGACAGCGCCCAGCGGAAGCGCGGCGTCAGCTGGAGCACGGCCTGCGTCCGGCCGCTGTCGGCATTCTT
>JBEAPQ010000474.1:0-2512 GCA_041164325.1 Planctomycetota bacterium
ACGAAGAAGCGACCCTGAAGCGCTACTACCAGGAGAACGGCCGGATCCGCCTCCAGCCCGCCAACTCGGCGCTCAGCCCGATCTACCCGACCCGTCTCGAGATCCGCGGCGTGCTGCGCGGCGTGATCCGCCGAATGCGGTAGCCGGGCGCTGGTCGTCGCGCGCCTCGCAGGGCGATGTTTCGGAGGCTGTGACCAAGTCAGCCCACAGGCTCTCGTAGCCTGTGACGAAATCAGTCTACAGGCTGCGACGTGCTTGCTTGGCGGCCGCTCCGCGGCCGCGGGAGAGGCCGTGACTCGATAAAGTCACAGCCTCTGGGCGATCCAACGCATCAGATGCGCCGTGCGCCCAGCCAGGCTTCGCGGTGCGCGAGCTGGGATTCGGTGGGGGAAGCGATCGAGGTGATCCGCGGCCCCTGCACGTGCTGTTCGACCGGCGTCACCTCGCACGTACGGATGACGCCGCGGCGCGCGAACAGCACGGGAACCGGCTGATCCACGGCGGCCACATGGTCCCACACGGCCTGCCATCCCTCCGACTCCACGCGGAGTCCCGCCAACGCGAGGATCTCATCGCCCGGACACAGACCGGCACGGAAGGCCGGGGTCCCATCCTGGACCGACGCGAGGATCGTCGTGTCGTTGCGGAAGCGCACGCCGAGGAACAGTCCCGGCGCACCGCGATCCTCCAGCTGCAGCCCGAAGAGGGCGAGCGCATCGCCGAGGTCTGGATCGAACGGTCCTTCGACCAGATCGAGGACGAACGACGCGAGTGGCTTGCCCGCGGCCTCGTCGATGCAGGCGAGCACGTCACCCAAGTCGTAGCCCCGACCTTCGGCGAACGTCCGCTGCCAGAGCAGCCGCACCGCGTCGTCGAGGCTCCGCGTGCCGCCGCTGCTGCGACGGATCGCCACATCCACGACGAAGGCCGCCAACGCGCCGTTCGTGTAGTAGTTCTGCGACGAGTTGCGCGTGTTCTCGTCCGGTCGGTAGAGCCGGATCCACGCGTCGAAGCTCGAGTCCGCGAGCGACAGCACGTGGCGGCCGGGGTTCGCGAGCAGTCCCCGGACGTGCGACTCGAGCCGCTCCAGGTAGGCAGTCGGGCTGGAGATGCCGGCACGTCGCACCAGGAGGTCGTCGAAGTAGGCCGTGAAGCCCTCCGCGACCCACAGCAGCCGCGTGTAGTTCTCGGCCTCGTAGTCGTAGTTCCAGAACGCGCGGGGACGCATCCGCTTGACGTTCCAGACGTGGAGATACTCGTGCGCGATCAGCGCCAGGAAGTCCTCGTACGACGCACGGGGTCGGAAGGTCGTCCGCGGCGCGAGGAGCGTCGTCGAGTCGCAGTGTTCGAGCCCGCCCCGGCTGTCTGCGTTGTGGAGCGAGAGGAACGTGTAGCGCGGATAGGGGAGCTCACCGCCGAAGACCTCGGCCGTCGTCCGCACGATCCGTTCGACGTCCTCGCGGAACCGGTCGGGCGGCCGAATCCCCGCAAGACCCGCATGCACGAAGCGATGCTCACGTTCCTTGAACGTGAACGAGAACGACTCGACGGGACCACAGAGGCAGGGTGTGTCGACGGCTTCGTCGAGGTCCGCGCACGAGAACGCGGCCGTGCCTTCCCCGAGTTCGATGGGGGCCGAACCGGCGACGAAGGACCATCCAGAGGGCACCTCGACCTCGATGCGCGCGGGGAACGCTTCGAGACCGACCGGCCACAGCAGGACGTTGGCGCCGTTCCAGAACGCGAAGTCATCGGTGACGCAAGCCGTGCGGACCGTGAGTTCGTGCGCGTAGACCTGCCACGACACGCGGATGCCCTCGTTCGGCGCGTGGACCGCCCAACGATTCTTCGCGCGCTTGTGGACCGGGACCTCGGTGCCGTCTCCGCGGACGGCGCGGACGTGGTGCACGTGCCGCGCATACTCCCGGATCAGGTAGCTCCCGGGCGTCCACGCGGGGATGAAGAGTTCGAGCTCGGCACCGCTGCTCGGCGTCGCGCCGGGCGCCTGCGTGTCCGTGTGTGCAGCGTCTCGGCGTCCAGCGTCTCGCAGCGCCGTGCCTTCCACCGCAGCGCTGCGGTGCTCCGCTCTTCCCTCGCGCAGGCGTTCGAGCGAGACCAGCTCGTCGGGCCCGATCTGGAGTTCGACGTCGATCCGCCGCTGCGCGGCCGACGCGAGGCGGATGCGGTAGAGCATGGTGCGCTTGCGCTCGGCGGAATAGCACGCCCGACAGGATTCGAACCTGTGACCTTCGGCTTCGGAGGCCGACACTCTATCCAGCTGAGCTACGGGCGCGTTCCGGTCCGGAGACCGGGCCGAGCGTCTTACCCCGGGGTCGGGGCGAAAACAACCGCACGCGGGAATCACCCCCCGTCGACCCCCGCTTGTCGGATCAGCCGACCTGGGTTTGAATGTCGGACGACGGCGTGCGGAGGAGCTCGCTCCCCTCACCCCGCGCAGCTGCCCACCACCCCTCGGGGCAGAACGTGATGTCGACCCCTCGTACGTGCCTGT
>JBEAPQ010000475.1:0-36127 GCA_041164325.1 Planctomycetota bacterium
CTCGTCGCAGCCCGGGCCAGAACCCGGGCCCACGCTCACTTGAGCTGTTCCCAGTACTCCTCGGGCATGTCGTGCGCGATCTTCAGCGCACCGTTCGAGCCGCCGTAGATCGGCTCCTCGACGCGGATCACCTTGCCGCCGCCGAGGTCGCGCTGCATCGCTTCTTCGATGGCAGTGTCGAGCCCCTTGATCATCGATCCACCGCCCGCGAGCAGGACGCGGTTGCGGAGACGGTGCTGGAACTCGGGGTCGAACGACCCGATCAGCTTGCGGAGACCTTCGACGATCGGATCGACGAGGATCGAGCAGGCCTCCTGGACCTGGGCGGTCAGGTCGAACTGCGTCGGCTTGCCGTCGACGGGCAGAGTCACCATGACCGACGAGGCGGTGGCGCCGACGAACGAGTAGCGCTCCTTGATGTCCTTGACCATCTGCGGCGTGAAGCCGGCCCCGGGACACGTCGACTGGATCAGCTCGGTCAGCTTGCGGTCGACGGCATCGCCAGCGTACGTCATGGTCAACTGGTCGGAATCCTCCGGCATCGTGCCGTGCATCCGGCAGAGGTCGGTCGTGCCGGCACCGATATCGATGACCAGCGCGTCCTCCAGCATGTCGAGACCGTAGGCCACGGCGAACGGCTCGCTGCAGAGCATGACCGAATCCACGGTCGCGCGTGCGGCCTCGATGATCGCTTCCCTGTTGTGGATGCTGGCCTGGGCCGGCGCACCGATGACTGCGTAGACGAGTTCGTCCTTGCGCGGCTGGGCGAGGTGGATCGCGTGGCGGATCAGGTCGCGCGCCGCCTTCTCGACCTCCGAGCGATCCTGGTCATCGCCGTCGCTGTACTTGAGCACGCCCTTCTCGAGCGGCTTGTACATCCGCAGCGAGAGACGCTTCTCCAGCGCCTCCTTGCCGAACAGCACGTCCTTCTTCAGGAGCTTCTGGCTGACCACGTCCTTCGGATAACCGACGACCGAGTAGACGGTCTCACGGACACCGTTGCTGGCCGAGATCGACGTCCTCGACGTGCCGAGGTCCATGCCGATGTAGAGGACTCCATGGTCCTTCTTCGACGGGCTCTCCACCTTCTCCGGTTCGTTGCTGTCGCTCATCGTGATCTGCTCTTGGGTTCTGGGGTCTTGTGACTTCGGCTCGCAGAGGAGCCGAACTCAAGGCCGTCACTTCTTCTGGAGCTGGAGGTTCGCGGCGAAGATGCCGGCCATCAGCTCCTTCTTCTTCCCGAAATGGTTGTCTTCCTCGGACAGCCCCTGGACCTCGCGGTAGACCGACGCGATCCCGGAATCGACCTCCTTCCGCGAGGAGACCTCACGCAGCTGGCGCTCCGTCGACTCCAGACTGGCCGAGAGCTTCTCGATCCGACGCTGGAGCAGGGAGACGTCCCGGTCGCGTGCAGCCTCCTGGGCCGCCTCGGAGACGCGGCGCTCGGACTGGACGACGTGCATGACGAGTTCGAGCACGCGGGACTCCAGGCCCTCGGTGCCGACGCCACCAGCCTCCTGCATGGCCGCCCCGATCAGATCCCTGATCGCCTCGTCCTGCTTGACGTAGTCGGCCCGCTGGGAGGCTTCCGCCATCGCCAGCTTGGCCGCAAGGTCCTGCCGCAGCCGCGTCAGCTCGAGCCGCAGCGACTCGGTCTCTTCCTCGGCGCGCGCCTTGTGCTGCTGGAGCTCCTCGTTGGTCCGAAGCAGCCGGAGGAACTCCTCCTTGGTCGCGTCGGCCACCGCCATCCGATCTCCGACCAGGAGCCGGTTCTTGAGGCTCCGGTGCACCGCCTCCTCGATCAGCTGGACGATCCGGTCCAGCCCGACGACGTTGACGTTCTTGACCCCGCGCTTCTTGAGCTGATCCACGGAGGTGCTGAACGCCAGGCGGCGCACGGCATCCTTCAAGCTGCTCTTCAGGCTGGCCAAGTGGTTGTCCCTGTCGCGGGAGGTCAGTCGTCGTGCGTGCGCATCCGGTAGGAGAGGCGCGGGTCGTGATCCGGGTCCGAACCACGGACTTCGGTGACGAAGACCCCGAGCACGTTGGCGCCGAGGTCCTGCACGGTGCGGATCGCTTCCTTCGTGTGCGACTTCGCCGAGTACTCGAGGCGGACCGCGAACAGCGTCCCGTCGGCGCGCGCCGCCAGCACGCTCGCGTCCGTCGCCGGCAGCACGGGTGGCGTGTCGATGATGACGTAGCGGAACCGCTCCTTGAGGCTGCCGAAGAGCCCCTCGATCCGAGGGACGGAGAGGACTTCCGACGGGGCGCCGAGACGAGTGCCCGCACCGAGCACCGACAGATTGCGGATGCCGGACTCTCGCACCGCGCTCCGCAGCGGCACGCGGTCCAGCAGCACATCGCTGAGGCCCGGTGCCGGGTTGAGGTTCAGGTATTCCTCCACCGACGGCTCGCGCAGGTCGGCGTCGACGAGGCAGATCGGGTGACGCTCGAGCTCGGCGAACGCGAGCGCGAGGTTGATCGCGGTGACGGTCTTTCCCTCTCCCTTGACGGCCGAAGCCACGATCAGCGTCTTCGACTCCCCGTCGGGGTTCATCGCGATCAGCTGGTTGCGCAGCGCCCGGAACTGCTCGGCACGGAAGCTCGAGGGGTCGTGGAACACGACCAGGTACGGATCGACAGCCTGGTCGACGACGACGAGGACATCCTCGCCGAGCACGTCGGGTTCGGCCTGATCGCTGCGGGATCGGAATCGGCTCACGGTTGTCGACCTCGGGCCCGCCGACGATGGCTCTCCCACCGTCCGTCGCGGACACCTGCGGTTCTATCGACGCTTCGGAGCCCCCGCCTACAGCGGCGACAGACCGACGGCGGCCCGCCCACCCGGTTCTCTTGCGCTGTCCGGCGAGGGAATCCGGTCCGTTCGGACGCGGCTCCCTCCACGGGCCAAGCTCAACCGCGAGACGGTCCCCGCGCGCGGGTGCCGTCGGCCGGGGGTATCCCCATTGCGCCGCGACCCATCGTTGCGCTGGAACGTCCGGCCGCAAGGCCCTTCCCACCGGCCGAAATGCCCGACCGGGACCGCGCGGACGGACGAAGCCGCGCGCCGTCGGACCCCAACCTCGCGGGAGCCGCTTCGGAGCAGCTCCCGACGCCAGGCCAACTCACAACCTGGATGCCGGGGACCCAGCCGATGGACGCCCTGACGGGCAGGCCAGGACTAGCGAGCCCCGCCGAGGTCGACGCCCCGCTCGGCCGCGACCCGACGAGCCGTCTCGTACCCGGCGTCCGCATGGCGCGCCACGCCGATGCCCGGATCGTTCGTCAGCACCCGGTCGAGCCGCTTGGCCGCGGCCGGCGTGCCGTCCGCGACCGTCACCTGGCCCGCGTGGATCGAACGCCCGATCCCGACCCCACCACCATGGTGGATCGAGACCCAGGTCGCGCCGCCCGCGGTGCTGAGCATCGCGTTCAGCAACGGCCAGTCGGCGATCGCGTCGGAGCCGTCGAGCATGCCCTCGGTCTCCCGGTACGGAGAGGCGACCGACCCAGTGTCGAGGTGGTCGCGGCCGAACACGATCGGCGCCGAGATCTCGCCCTTCGCGACGAGGTCGTTGACGGCCAGCGCGAAGCGATGCCGCTCCCCGTAGCCCAGCCAGCAGATCCGTGCGGGTAACGCCTGGAACGCGATCTTCTCCCGCGCCGCCTCGATCCAACGGGCGAGCGCCTCGTCGTGACCGAACATCTCGAGGATCAACTCGTCGGTCCGGTGGATGTCGGCAGGGTCACCGCTCAGCGCCACCCAGCGGAAGGGTCCGCGCCCCTCGCAGAACTGCTCGCGGATGTACTCCGGCACGAAGCCCGGGATCTGGAACGCGTCCTGCACGCCCGCCGCCTTGGCCTCGGTCCGCAGGTTGTTGCCGTAGTCGAACGTGATCGCCCCCCGATCCTGGAGAACCCGCATCGCCCGGACGTGGCGCCCCGCGGTCTCGCGCGCCCGCTCGACGTAGTCGGCAGGGTTCGTGTCGCGCAGGGCAAACGCTGACTCGAGCGACATCCCGTCCGGCACGTAGCCGTTCAGCATGTCGTGGGCACTCGTCTGGTCGGTCAGCATGTCCGGCGTGTGTCCGCCGTCGATCAGCGCCCCGAGGAGCTCGGTGGCGTTGCACACGACGCCGATCGAGTAGGCCTCACCTGCCGCACGCTTCGCGAAAGCGAGCTCGATCGCCTCGTCGATCGAACCGGCGAGGTGGTCCAGGTACCGCGTCTCGAGCCGCTTCTGGATGCGGGACGGGTCGACGTCGGCTGCCAGGCAGACGCCGCCAGCCAGCGTCGCTGCCAGCGGCTGCGCGCCGCCCATACCGCCGAGCCCGGCCGTCACGACCAGCTTGCCGGCCAGACTCCCGGCGCCGTAGTGGCGGCGGGCCGCCACGACGAAGGTCTCGTAGGTCCCCTGGACGATTCCCTGCGAGCCGATGTAGATCCAGCTGCCGGCCGTCATCTGGCCGTACATCGTCAGCCCCAGCTCTTCGAGGCGGCGGAACTCATCCCAGTTCGCCCAGTCCCCGACGAGGTTGCTGTTCGCGATCAGCACACGCGGCGCATCTTCGTGCGTGCGGAACACCGCGACGCACTTGCCGGACTGGACGAGCATCGTCTCGTCCGGCTGGAGCCGGCGGAGCGTCGCCAGGATGCCTTCCAGCGCCTCGTGCGAGCGAGCGGCCTTGCCCGAACCGCCGTAGACGATCAGGCGCGCGGGGTCCTCGGCGTTCTCCGGGTCCAGGTTGTTCTGGACCATCCGGTAGGCCGCTTCGATCTGCCAGTTGGCGCAGGTCAGCGTCGCGCCGCGAGGGCTGCGGAATTCGACGGAGGGGGCGTTGGGGCGCATCCCGACGAGCATAGCGGACCCGGTCCGCAGGTGCCCGGCGCAGCGTCCTCAGACGATGAGCCGACCGCAGGCGTCTTCGACGCGGGCGACCAGTTGCCCCGAGCAGACCAGGGCATCCGCAGCCGCAAGATCCGGAGCGAGGTAGCGGTCCTCGGTCAGCGGCGGGATGACCTGCCGGATCGCGCCGTGTGCTGCCGCCACCCCCACCCCCGGTGCGAGCGCCTCCCCGCAGTCGAGTCCCGCGGCACCGGCGATCAGCTCGACGGCGAGGACGCGACTCGTGTTGGCGCAAACGCGCGCCGCATGGCGCGCTGCGGTGACCCCCATCGACACATGGTCCTCACGGTTCGCGGACGTCGGAATCGTGTCGACGCTGGCGGGGTGCGCGAGGCTCTTGTTCTCGGAGGCGAGCGCGGCGGCCACGACCTGCTGGATCATCAGCCCACTCTCGACGCCGGGCGACGCGGCCAAGAACGGCGGCAGCCCGGAGATGTCCGGGTTGACGAGGTTCTCGGTGCGACGCTCGCTGATGTTCGCGATCGTCGAGACGGCGATCTTCAGGAAGTCGAGGGCTTGGCTGACAGGCTGGCCGTGGAAGTTGCCGGCCGAGATCACATCCCCGTCCGGGAAGACGAGCGGGTTGTCGGTCACGGAGTCGGCCTCGGTCAGCAGCACACCGCGCGCGAACCCGAGCGCCTCCTTCGCGGCTCCATGGACCTGCGGCGCGCAGCGCAGCGAGTATGCGTCCTGCACCTTCGCGCAGTTCCTGTGGCTCGGCAGGATGGCGGACCCGCGCAGGAGCTTGCGGACGTTGGACGCTGTGTCCTTCTGTCCGCGGTGGGGACGCACCCGGTGCACCGCAGGGCGGAACGGCCGCGCCGAGCCACGCAGCGCCTCGAGCGTCAACGCACACGCGATGTCGGCGACCTTCGCGATGTTCTCGGCCGCGTGCAGCGCGAACAGCCCGATCGCCGTCATGATCTGCGTCCCGTTGATCAGGGCGAGACCCTCCTTCGCCTGGAGCTCGACGGGTTTCCGCCCGATGCGCGCGAGCGCCGCCCGCCCGGAGATCACGCGGCGCCCGTCGTCGACTTCGCCCTCGCCGATCAGAGGGAGCGCCATGTGGGACAGCGGAGCCAGATCGCCCGACGCACCGACCGACCCCTGGGACGGCACGACGGGCACGAGGTCGTGGTTGAAGAGATCGACCATCGCGTCGATCAGCTCGGGTCGCACTCCCGAGCAACCCTTGGCGAGCGCGTGGATGCGCAGCGCGAGCGCGAGGCGCGCGACCTCGCGGGACAGCGGCTCCCCGGTTCCGGTCGCGTGCGAGAGGAGAAGGTTCCGCTGGAGTCGACCGAGGTCCGCCGGAGAGACCGAGACGTTCGCCAGCTTCCCGAAGCCGGTGTTGACCCCGTAGACGACGCGCTCCTCGGCCGTCACCCGATCCACGACCTGCCGCGAGCGGGCGACCGCCACGCGAGCCGACTTGCTGAACGTGAGCTGGCTACCCGGGGCACCCAGGCCGATCCAGGTCGAGAGGTCCGGGCGCTTGCAACCGATCGAGAACGCGGTCATCGCCGCAGTTTGGACGGGACCGGCCCGGCGAACAACGGCGGGCCGCTCGGAGGCACCAAGCCTCAGTTCCGCGACAGGTTGAAGAAGAACTGCCGCTGGCGGTCGCTGTCCTGGTCGAGGATCGGCCAGCCGAGATCGAGCGCGATCGGCACGTTGAGGACCGGGATCAGGATGCGGATTCCGAAGCCCACGCTGAGCCGCGGCTCTCCCAGGTCGTCGATGCCGAAGCCGAGCATGCCGAAGTCGGAGAAGAGCACGCCGCGCAGCACCTCCGTCTGACGGATCTGGCCGGGCTGACGCGTCGACACGAGGGGGAACTGGTACTCGACGCTGGAGAGCACCCGCGCCTCTCCGCCCACCGGCTGCCCGAACTGCGTCGGTCCAGCCCTGCGCTGGTCGAATCCACGCAGGTTGTTGCCCCCGAGGTAGAAGCGCTCGGTCAGGTAGAGGTCGTCCGAGTCCCCGAACCCCTGCCCGTGGTCGTAGCTCGACTTCAGGCGGAAGATGTGCGCTCGGTCGAGCTCGTCGCGGTAGACCGGGAAGTAGTGCGTGTGCGCGACGCCGAACTTCCAGAAGTCCTCGTCCGCGCCGAACGGCCCGCCGACGGACTCCGTGTAGATCCGAGTGCGGTATCCATCGGTCGGTTCCAGCGCGTAGTCGACGTCGCTGAGGTTCGCCGACAGTCGGACGCCGCGCATCTCCGTGCGACCGGAGTCCTCCCAAACCACGAGCGGCGCGTCGGGGTCGATGTCGTCGACGTAGACAGTCTCCTGGCGCACCGAGAGTCCGACCGACAGCTCCTCCGAGAAGTTGCGCTGCAGGCCGAGCTCGCCGCCCAGGGAGTCCATCCGGAACGAGTCGAACCTCTGCAGGCGACGGAACGCCTCGACGCGCAGACCGTAGGTGTCGAAGTGCGAGCGGAAGATGTCCGGCTCGTAGAACGACAGGTTGAAGAGGCTGATCTCCGAACCCGGTGACAGCATCAGCTCCAGGTCCTGGCCGGCTCCGTGGAACGCTTCGTTGTTGGCGACCTCGCCGATCCAATCGACCGGGTTCCAGGTGGAAGGCGGCCGGGTGATGTCGAAGTTCCGCTTCGAGAAGACGAACCGCGCCTGCACGCCGAAGGCACTGCTGACGCCGGCTCCCCACAGGAACGAGCCCGTGTCGCCTTCGGTCACGTCGATCGCGAGGTCGACCAGGTCGGAGTCACCCGGCACCGGCAGGAGCTCGAACCGCACGCCACCGAACGTCCTCGGATCCTGGAAGTAGCGCAGCGAGTCGAGCGTGCCGAGCGATCGCTCGACCACGGTCATGTCGAGCGTCTCGCCCGGAAGCTGGAACACCTTGCGGAGGACGACGCGACTGCGTGTGTCGGTGTTGCCGCGGATCCGCACCGAGCGAAGGACCTTGGGTGAGCCTTCCTCCACCACGAACGCGAGCGCGATCTCACCGCGTTCGGGATCGACCAGCTCCTGCACGTCGCCGATGCGGAATGCATCCTCGATCCCGCGGCCGTACTGGCCGTCGAGCGGGTGTCCCCGCTCCCCGTAGAACCGGCTGATCGCGCGCTTGTCGAGCTCGATGCGGCTGTAGTCGTAGAAGTCGCCCGACTCCACCTTGAGCAGCGCGAGCAGCTCGGCCTTGTCGTACAGCGGAGCTTCGCCTCCCGCCCGCGGCGTCTGGAGCACGTCGACGCTGGAGATCCGGTAGCGGCGCCCTTCATCGACCAGAAGGGTCAGGTCGACGGTCCGCCGATCCGCAGCGAACACCTGTCCCGCCAACTCGACGCGTGCGTCCCGGTATCCCTGCTGGCGATACCAGAGACGAAGGCGGTCGAGGTCCTCGTCGATGATCTCGGGGGAGAACGGGTTCCCGGAGCTCAGCTTGTTGCCCGGCTGGCTCTCGATCCGCGCACTGTCCGTGAGGTTGTCGTACATGTGGGCGGGAGCCCACCCGGGAACCTCACGGTTGCCGATGTAGTGGAGGCGGCCGATCTTGACCTCTGGCCCCTCGTCGATGTCGAACGCGAGCAGGCTGTCCGCGGGTTCCTCGACGACCTCGACGCGGGCGAACGCATGACCACGGCGCCGGTAGCGCTCCAGCAACGTCGCCGCGTACTGGTCCGCCGCGAGCCTGTTGATGCGCTGACGCACGTCCAGGTTCAGAAGGGAGCGGATCTCGGACTCGGTGAACTTCTCGAGCCCCCGAAACTCGACGCGGTCGAACGTCTCGGACTGCTGGACGACGTAGATCAGACGGACACCGTTCGCGAGCTCCTCCGTGTAGGAGGTCGACAGCACCCGCAGGCGCCGGAACAGCTCCTGGTGGTCGTAGGCGATGTCCGCGAGACGCAGCGGCTGTCCGACCTTCGAGCGCACGAACCGCAGGATGGACTCCTGCAGGTCCTCGGGCTCGACGCGGATCTCGACGACCGTCTGACCCTCGACACCCTGCGGGACCGGCGGACCGACCGGCTCCTGTTCCTGCGGGGCCGCCACGCTGGGCACGGCGAGGAGCAGTGCGCACGCGAGCATCGCGAGGCGTCGCACGACGCCTCGGAGCCCAGACTTCCGGTGGAGACCAGCCGGAAGGCGATGGGTCACGACATGTGCTCCGACGCGCGCTGGAAGTTCTCGAAGCGCATGAACTCCCGGAAGAACCGCAGGTTCACATCACCGGTCGGGCCGTTGCGCTGCTTGGCGATGATGATCTGCGCGAGGCCAGCGTTCTCCTCGGTCCGCTTGAAGTACTCCTCGCGGTGCAGAAGGATGATCACGTCCGCGTCCTGCTCGATCGCGCCTGACTCACGCAGGTCACTCATCCGCGGACGGTGGTCTTCGCGGCCTTCGACGTCGCGGTTGAGCTGTGAGAGCGCGATCACCGGCACGCTGAGCTCGCGGGCGAGCCCCTTCAGCGAACGGGAGATCGTCGAGATCTCCTGCTGGCGGCTCTCGACCCGTCCTCCGACCGTCATCAGCTGCAGGTAGTCGACGACGACGAGCTTGACGTCGTGCTCCTGCTTGAGCCGCCGACACTTCGTGCGCAGCAGCGTCGGCGTCAGGCCCGCGCCGTCGTCGACGAAGATCGGAGCCTCGTAGAGGAGCGCCGCCTCCTCCTGCAGCCGCTTGTACTGGTGGTCGGTCAGCCGACCACGTCGCATCGCCTGACCGTCGATCTGTGCGCGGCAGCACAGCATGTTCGAGATCACCTGCTGGGCCGCCATCTCGAGGCTGAAGATCACGACACCCTGCCCCTTCTGCGCAACGCGCTCGCAGAGGTTCAGGGCGAACGTCGTCTTCCCCATCGACGGGCGCGCCGCGACGATGACCAGCTCACCGGGCTGCAGCCCACCGGTCATCTCGTCGAAGTCGTGGTAGCCGGTGATCAGGCCGGTCGGGGCGCCCTGGTTCGAGCGGAAGAAGTCGATCCGCTCGAAGGTCTCCTGGAGCACGTCGCTGATCGGCTTGATGTCCTTGGCGACGTTGAGCCGAGCGATCTTGAAGATCTTGGTCTCCGCTTCTTCGAGGAGCTGCCGCGCATCGGCCGCGTTCTCGTAGGCCTGGCGTGAGATCTCGAGGCAGATCTCGAGCAGCTGGCGATGGATCGCCTTCTCCCGGACGATCTCGGCGTGGTAGACGACGCCGGCGGTCGAAACGACCCCGTCCAGCAGGTCGAGCAGCGCCTCGCGGCCACCGATCTCGTCGATGCGCCCCTGGCGCGACAGGGCCTCCTGGACCGTCAGCACGTCCGCCTGGGTCTTCTCGTCGACGATCGCGACGATCGCCTCGAAGATCAGTCGGTGCGCCGGGACATAGAAGTCCTCGGCGCGCAGGACCTGGCTGATCTCGCCGAACGACGACGAGTCCAGCAGCAGCGCCCCCAGCACGGAGCGCTCGGCCTCGACGTTGCGGGGCACGCCCCTGCTCTCTGCCGCTGTGCCTGCATCCACCAATCGTCGATCCCTCCCAGGACGGCCGCGCCGGTTCTGTTCAGCCGCGGCGGGTCCGTTCCCGCCTCGGCGCGTCGTGGGGCATCTTGCCGCGCCCGACTCCGCGGACGCAAGGGACCTCCCGTCGCGTCATCGGTGGACAACTTGTGAATTCCGCGTGGAGACTTGGGGAAGCCACGCCGGAGAAGCGTGGGTCGTCAATCACCACGCAGGCGCCCCTGGGTGGCGCCGACTTCGCAGTCGATGACCCCGCGCTCTGCGAGAACCCGGAGCAGCGCCATCGCCTCGTCGTCTCCGACGCGCAGGCGACGCTTGAGGAAGTTGGCGCTCGCGCGGCGGTAGGCGACGACGAGCTCGACCGCCTCTTCGACGAGGGCGGGATCGACGGCCGGAGAAGAGGCCGACGGAGCCGCGCGGGGTTGGGGGATGAGTTCGACGATGGGTTCGATCGGCACCGGCTCGGCGGGCTCGGCATGCGCGGCCGGTTCCTCGACGGGCTCCACGAACGCGTCCGCGACCGCTTCGTCGTCTTCTTCCTCGGGCGGAGCCGATTCTCCGCGCAGAGCTGCGCCCGCGTCTCCGGGCGGCGCTTCGCGGGAAGCGCCCCCGCGATCGACCTCGACGTCGGGCGCGTCCTCGGGGGCCGAGTCGTCGAGAGCGACGTCTCCGCCTTCCAGATCCAGATCCACGCCGTCGTGCAAAGGGGTGTCCTCGACCGGACCTTCGGTCGACTCGTGCGTGACGGGCTCCGAGGGCAGGTTCGCCTCCGCCTCCTCGACAGGCTCATCCGTCGGCGCCCGCTCCTCGACCGCCTCGGCGGCGGCGTCCGCGGCCACCGTGCGCGGCCCCAGCAGCGTGACCGCCGAGAGCTCCTCCTCGAGAGCCCAAACGTCTCCTTCCACCGTCTCGAAGGCGTCGTCGACGGCCTCTTCGGCCGTGTCCTCGGCGGCGGCGGGCTCAGCGGGCGCCTCGATGTCGTCCGACGGACGCACGGCCGGTGTCGGCGGGCCTTCCGATGCGACGGTCGCCGCCACGGCGTCGGTTTCCGGCGTCGGAGGCAGCGCGAGCGCCTCGAGCTCGGCCTGCTCGGAGACGTCGACGACCGGCTCACGCACTCCCACGTCACGCGCGGAAAGGCGCTTCGCGCCGAGACGCTCGAAGTGGCCGTAGAAGAAGAAGTCCGTCGCCAGCAGGAGTGCAGCGACCGCGACGATGGCGACCGCGAAGATGCTGACCGCCGGGGACACCACGGAGGCCAGGCGCGCCGCGAGCAGCGCTCCGAGTTCTCCTCCGCCCGCGGGAAGGACCCCATCCACCCGGAGGTTGACGAGGATGGCCAAGCTGAGCCCCAGCGCACCGATCCGGACCAGGCGTGAGAGCGGTCGTTCGACGCGGCCGGTGAGGAACCAGATCGAACTCCACGTCAGGGTCAGCACGCAGACCATGAAGAGGGGCTCGAAGCCGAAGAGCCGGTAGAGCGCAACGACGCCACCTGCAAGCGTGCCCTCGGGAGGCGCAGGAAGGGCCCCCTGCACGCGCAGCGAGGTCATCGCAGACAGCAGGAACCCCGAGACCGCGACCGGAATCAGGGGCATCGCCCAGGCCGTCCGCGACGCGGATGGCTCGGGAGCCGCATCGAACACGGCTTCGGACATCGGAACCTCCCCTCGCCGCCCGGCGAGTTGATCGGATAGTCGCCGCATCAGGCGACTGCCGAGGCCCTCCGCCTCGGCGAGCGCACGACCATACCGGAGCATCCGGCAGCGTTCCAGCACGCGCACCGCGCTCGGACATGCCGGGCGTCGTCGAGCCGCCCCTCTGCCGACTTGCGCCGCCGGAGGCATCGACCTCGAGGCTCACAGCCTGTGACGAAATCAGTCTAGAGGCTGTGACGCGCTTGCTTGGCGGCCGCTCCGCGGCCGCGTGAGAGGCCGTGAATCAATAGAGTCACAGCCTCTCAGGCCTCGATGATCACCGTGACGTCCTCGATGACCACGTCGGTCTCGATGTCACGGTTGAACATGATCATGAACCGGAAGCCGGTCGCACGGTCCTCGGCGAGGGTCTGGCCGCTCGGGGCGGACTCGGCCACGAAGTTGCGCCACGGGCCGGGCGAGCCTTCGAGCGCGTTGGTCGCCGGGTTGACGCGGCCACCCTGGAAGTAGATCCGGACCGGCAGATCGTTCCGGTTCGCCGGGTTGAACGCCGCCGGGTCATCCGAGTAGACGACCTGCTGGCCGTTCACGCGCACCGTCAGTTGGTAGTAGAGCAGCCGCGGCGGGAAGATCTGACGCGTCGAGCGCCACTTCGACTGGAAGGCCGTCCGGAGGTCCCCGTCGTTGGCCGCCAGGACCCCGACGTTGTTGGCACCGACCGAGGCGGGCCCGACGACGTTGCCGAGGCGCGCTGCCGAGGCGTTCTCGCCCTCCAGCCGGATGTAGCCGTGTCCGCCGTTGCCACCGCCACCGTCGACGGTCGCGTTGTTGAACTGCCGGTTGCTGATGAACGTGCCCGTTCCGCCGCTGACGTCGACCGAGCCCTGGTTCACGAACCGGTTCGCGTCTTCGATCTGGACGACGATCGAGCCGCCCGAGCCACCGCCACCCGGGGACGGAGGGCCCGTGAGCGACGTCAGGTGCTGGGCGCCGCCGCCACCCTTCGAGGACAGCAGGCCGGGCGCCGCGATGTCGAAGCTCCGGCCGACGCGCAGCGCAAGGGCGCCGCCACCTCCGCCGCCACCGCCACCGGCGTGCCACGGCTTGGGACCGAACGCTCCACCACCGTTGACCTCGGTCTGCGTCATGTTGACCGGGTGGGTGCCACCGCCGCCGCCGCCGGCACCTCCGACGAGGAAGTGGTCGAGAGACTGGACGCCTGGCGGCAGCGCGACGAAGTTCGCGACTTGACCCGCCACGCCGCCCGGACCGATGTCCGTCGGCACGCTGGTGAAGGTCCGGATGATCTGTCCCGGGCTGCCCGCTCCGAGGAACGAACCGCCGCCGCCACCGCCGTTCACCATCCCCGAGATCGAGAAGAACAGGTTGAACGAGACGCTGGTCCGGAGCCCGGTCGCAGGGAAGATCAGGCCACCGCGGCCGCCGGTGCCGCCCAGCTGGCCCACGTAGCCGGAGCCGCCGAGCGCTACGCAGTCCTCGCCCGGCAGACCGAGCATCGCCGCGGTCGTGCCGAAGCCGAGACAGCTCTGCCCCCCTCGACCGCCGGCGCCGGCGCCCGCGCCGCCGGTCGCGCCGACTTCACCGGGGTTCGGGTTGCCCGGCTGACCGATGCCGCTCTGGGTGCCGCGGGCGTCGTAGGTCGACGACGGCGCACTGCCGTTGACGCTGAGCTCACCGTCGATCCGAACGGCCCCGCGGACCTTGATGATCGCCGGCCTGGAGCCCCGGAACACGACGCGGACTCCGGAGGGAACCACGAAGTCGGTGAACTCGAAGACCCCGTCCGTGACGACGATCTGGTCCCCGAACAGAGTGCGGTCCGCGCCGATCGTCTGCGAGTCGGTGCTGAACACGTAGTTCGCGCTCAGCGGCGGCGAGTTCAGGCCGGTGGTGTAGTCGAACGAGCCGAGCACGCCCGAACCACCAATGCGCGCGGGGATCGCCCGACCGCTGGCCCAGGTCCCGCCCGACACGTCGCGATCGAGGAAACCATCGTTCTCGAAGGTCTCGGTGATCGGCGTCGGGACCGGGTTGCCCGCGTCGACGCGGAAGCGGAAGCGCTGCTCCTCGGCTGGCTTTCCGGCGAGGTCGCGCACCAACTCCGTCACGATGACGTCGACGCAGACCCCCGCGGGCAGGTCGATCGCCGGCTGGAGGACGATCTCGGTCCGCGGCGGGTTCGAGCCGACGACGTTCGCGATCGGGACCCCGTCGATCAGCGTCGGCGTGTAGCCGATCCGATCGTTGCAGATCCGCTCGCCGTTCGGGTCGACCGGGTTCGGGAGCGTCTCGCGGATCTGGTAGATGATCGGGCTCGTCAGCGTGCTGCCGCCCGAGAACGAACTCAGATCGATCAGCTCGGAAAAGCGGACGACGATCTGCGAGTCCTTCGGGACGCCGGTGAGGACCGAGGGCGTGATCAGCTCCGCCGTGGGGCGACGGCCGTCGAGGTCGATCAACCCCTGGCTGACCGACAGCGTGCAGACGATCGAGCGTGCCAGCCGGTCGCCGGACACGGAGCGGAGCGTCTCACCCGAATCGGACTGGCGGATGTTGAGGATGTAATCCTCGCCCGCCCGGAAGCCGAAGCGGGTGACGCCGCCGGTGATGCGGACCTCGGGGATGAACACGAGGCTCGACCCGGAGACCGTGAAGCTGCCGGCCGGCGACTCGCCGCTCGCCGTGCGCAGCGTCACCGCCCCCGACGTCACCGACGCGGGGTCGATCAGGTCGCTGAACTGCAGCTCGATGGGCTGGTTCTGGGCGATCTCGGAAATGGCACAGGTCCCGGCGATCGTGCAGCCCAGGTTGCAGCTGACGAGGCAGAACTTGGATTCCGAGTCGCAGGAGGGCGAGTTCGTGCCGACCCCGGCTTCGCCGCCGGTGCAGGCCGGCACGAAGAACGCGAGCAGACCGGCGAACACCGCCCGCAGCGGGAGGGATGGACGCAGCATGTTCGGATGACGAAGGTTCATCGATTCCTCGGTTCAGGACCCGCAGGAAGCGCCGCCGCACCCGCCGATCCGGCCGGGCCCGAGGCGCTCGGGGCCGTTCCCATCAAGCTCGGTAGATGATGCGGACGCTCTGGACGACAACTTCCTGGGCCTGCGCCCGGTCGATCAGCAGCATGATGCGGACGCCGTTCTTCGCATTGCCCCCCGCGAGACCGGGGCTCGTGGAGCCGCCGAAATCGCCGACGTAGCGGACCCAGCTGGTCGCACGGTCGTTCGGGTCCGGAGCACCGGTGACCGGATCGACCTGCAGCGCCTGGACGAAGAACTGCAGCGCCTCGCCGGGCAGGGCCGCGCGCGCCGAGATCGCCGGATCATCGCTGAACAACACGGGCTGCCCATCGACGAGCGCGTCGATCTCATAGCGCGCGTAGATCGGCGGGAAGACCTCGCCGGTGCTCGCGAACACGGACTGGAAGCCCGTCTTGGAGTCCTGCTCCCGGAGCAGCCCGACGCTGTCAGCCGTCGCCGCGGGAAGGGTGTTGCCGAGGTCGGCCAGCGCCGGCGCGGTTCCGGCACGCTCCAGCCTGACGAAGCCCGCCGAGCCGTCTCCGCCCCGCTGGTTCAGCAGGAAGAAGCCGACGAAGACGTTCACGGACCCGCTGCCGCCGCGGACGTCCAGGGTCCCGCCCTGGGTGACGTTCCGCCCCGTCTGCAGCAGGATCGAGCCGCCGGAGCCGCCGCCGCCGGGACCCGGGACACCGAGCAAACCGAGGGAGTTGGAGTCAGCGGACGGGGCGCACCCACCGCCCTTCATCTCGACTCGACCGAGCGAGCCGATCGACAGGTCCGCACCGCTGCGGACGAGGATGGCGCCGCCACCGCCGCCGCCACCTCCGCCGGACCGATACTTGAACGGGTCCGAGGTCGCAGAGCGTCGCGCAAACGTCGCTTGGCTGCCCGCACCACCTCCACCCGCACCGCCGACGAGGAAGTAGTTGCTCGAAACGAAGTTGGCGGGGAACTGCGCCAGCGGGAAGGCCGCGCCACCGCTGCCGCCCGGGCCACGGTGGGCCGGCGTCGTGTTCGGGAACGGCGGGAAGCCGGTCGTGGCTCCCGCATTCAGGCACGCACCGCTCGTCCCGGCGATCAGGAATCCAGCTCCGCCAGCTCCGGCCACCGCCTCGACCGCATAGTCCGCGCCGATGCCGCCGAAGATCAGCGTGAGCTGGTTGCCGTGGGGCGGCCACATGACCGAGCCTCGGCCGCCCGTGCCCACTTCCTGGCCGCTGTAGACGTGGCCTGCCGGAAGGTTCAGATCCTCCCCGTCGTAGCCGTTGAACGAGTTGTAGTTGGCCGTGTTGGCCGGAGACGTCGGATCACCGAGGCCGTCCGAGCCCCACGCCCCGTCGCCGCCCTTGCCTCCGCCAGGGCCTGACACACTGCCGACCTGCCCCTGGCCAGGTGCACCCGGCGCCGTGTTGCGACCGTTGTGGCCTCCGCTCCGGAAGGCGCCGTTGCCCAGGATCTGGCCGTCGATGATGCATTCGCCGCGGACGAAGATCTGCACCGGCTTGCTGCCCTGGAACTCCAGCGTCTGGCCACCCCGCAGCTCGAACGTCGAGAAGAAGAACCGACCGTCGGTGACGGTGACCTCTTCGTTGAGGAACGAGTCCTCCTTCTTCGTGAGCAGCTGGCTGTCCGTGTTCCAGATGAAGTGCTGCTCGGTGACGCGCTGGCCGTCCTGGAGTCGGAACTCGCCGTGGCGGCCGTCCCCACCCACCGTTGCGAACGTCGCGTTCCCGCCCAGCCAATCGCCGCCCGAGCGCGACCGATCGAGCAGGAGGTCGTTGTCGAACGAGAACTCGAGCGACCGCTCCGACACGCTGCCGCTCTCGACGAGGAACTGGAACGACTGACGCACGGCGCGCGTTCCCGCGAGGTCCCGCACGCGGGCGGTCACCTCGATCTGCATGCACGACTCGGCAGGCAGCTCGGTCGGGGGGCGATACGTGAGGATCGTGACGCCGCGGATCGTGTCGTTCTCGAGACGCGGCGAGCCACCCAGCACGATGTTCGCATCGCAGACGCCGTTGGCCGGGCGACCGACGCGGAAGACGACCGGAGCCTCATCACCCGAAGCGTTGAAGAAGGACGTTCCGTCGATCAACTCGCTGAACTCGAGCACGACCGCTGTGTTGCGCGAAGCGCCCGTCGTGATCGCCGGCGTGACCAGCCGCGCCGTGGGCGGACGCTGGTCGAGGTCGATGACGCCGCGGGACACGCGGAGATTGCAGCGGTAGTCGGCCGCGAGGCGGTCGCCCGCCGTCGAGACCAGGGCCGCCGGAGCGCTGGCACCGCCCGTCAGGGACAGCACGTACTCCGCGTTCGCGTCGAACCCGAAGAACGTCTGCCCCTGCACGGTCCGGACCTCGGGGACGAACGTCACCGTGCTGCCGTTCACGACGAATTCGCCGACCGGCTCGAGCCCGCTCGACGTCTTCAGCGAGAACGTCGTGAAGTCGACGGACAGCGGGTCGACGTCCTGACTGAACGTGAAGACGAGCGGCTGGTTCTGCGCGATGTCCGTGACAGCACAGCCGCCCGTGATCGTGCAGCCGAGGTTGCAAGAGACGAGGCAGAACGCAGCTTCATCCGTGCAGGACGGGCTGGTGGTGCCCCCCGCCGTGCCGCCGGAGCATCCAGCAAGGCCGACGGCGGCGAGAAGCAGGGTCGGGAGGGTCAGCTTCCGGACAAGCATCGATTCCTCGGAGACGTCCACGCGGTTCGATCGGGCTCCGGGAGATGCAGGTCCCCGGCGCGCACTTTCGGCGCGCCGCAAACATGCGGAACAAGCCCCGGAGTCAGGGGTAAAGGGTGGCGGGAGGATAACAGGATGGCCCCACGGAACCCCACACCGTTTCCGAGCGGCCGACCCGGTTCCCTCGGAGGAGCCGGGCCTTCGCATCCGTGCACGAACCATGCCGTGCGTCCCGGACAGACCCGAGTCCGCCGGACGCCCCGACTTCCCGTGCGCCACGCGCGCCCGAAGCGAGCGGTTCGGCACGCCCTGCGTTCGGAGGCGAACGGCGTGACGTGCCGCGAGGCCCGCGCTACACCAACGCCATGCAAGACCCTGTCCGCCCCGGCCCGAGCCGACTCGTCCCCGCACTCGCCTGCGTCGGAGCCCTCGCCGCGGCGGCCGCGTCGAGCTGGAACCTCGCCGAAACCCGGCGCCTCGGGGGCGAACTGGCCAACGCCCGGCTGGAACTGGAGCAGCTGGCGCGGACGGCCCGGCTGATCCGTCTGGAGGGGAAGAGCGAGGGACGCGGCATCGGCGCGATCCTGGAGCAGATCCGGTTCTGGGCGCCGCAGCTCGCGACCTCGGCCACCCCCCATCCCGCAGCGATCCGGATCGAAGAGTCCCTCTGGGACGCGGTGGACGTGGTCGAGGCGATCGGCCCGGGTGCCTTCGGCGCGATCGTGGCGGCGCTCGAGTCCCCGGACTCCCAGGACGACGAGACCCGGAAGTGGATGCTGCGCGCGGCGCTCCGCACCGATCCAGCCCAGGCCAAGGCGCTGACCGCGTCCGTGGTGCGGGGAACGCGGCTCAACCCGTCTTCGCGCCTGCGGTTCCTGGCCGCCGACGAGCTGCTCGGGCTCGACAACGCGTTTGCCGGGGACGTGCTGTCCCAGGTGCTCCAGATCGAGTCCGCGCAGGGCGTCACCCGCACCGTGCCGCCCGGCCTGGCACCGGAGTACGAGCGCGTGATCGGGACCAACGCGTTCCCGGACTTCTTCAACTTCATCGAGCGCTTCGTCCGCTCGAAGCACAAGGACGTCCCCACCGTGCTCCAGATGATCCTCGGCCGGACCGAGCACGACCGGATGACCTACCAGGAGTGCATCCGCTGGCTCGGCGAGCTCCGCGTCCGCGATGCCCTGCCCCGGATCAAGGAGCTCTACACGACGCCACCGCGCGGGGAGTTCAACCCGCTGTTCCTCAACGTGTGCCTGCAGGCGATCGCCGACATCGACGGCCCGGGCGCATGCGCGTTCTTCCGCGAGGAGCTCCGCCGGGTCGACATCCCGGTCGTGTCGACGAAGCTCCAGGACCTGCTGAAGCAGCACTGCGGCGCGAACTGACGCCGCCCTTCCACGGCACCGGGCTGCGATGGACGCAACTCCAACCGACACGGTGCGCGAGCCGGAGCTCACCGCGGTCATCGATACGCACTGCCACCTCGGACACGGTGACACCCCTCCGGCCGAACTGGCCGCGCGAGCCCGCGCATGCGGCGTGGTCGGGATGATCGACGTCGGCATCGACGCGGTGACGACCGAGGCGGCCCGCGCGCGAAGCCACGCCCTCGACGGCGTGCGCTTCACCGCCGGACTCCATCCCTGCGATGCCGACCGCCTGGAGGAGGACTGGTCGATCCTCGAGGAGTGCGCCACCGATCCGCGCTGCGTCGCCGTCGGCGAGACTGGCTTCGACTTCTACTGGGATCGCGCGACCCCCGCGCACCAGCGCACGTCGTTCGAACGCCACCTGGACCTGGCGCGTCGCCTGTCGAAGCCGGTGGTCGTCCACTGCCGGGACGCGTTCGCGGCGACGTTCGACCTGCTGAACTCCTACCCCGACATCCGAGCCGTCCTGCACTGCTTCGCCGGCGGGGTCGACGAAGCCCGCACCGCACTCGACCTCGGCTGCATGCTGTCCTTCGCAGGCCCGATCTCCTACCCGCGCGCGGATGCACTGCGCGCGGCCGCGGCGTTCGCCCCCGCGGACCGCATCCTGGTGGAGACCGACGCGCCGTTCCTTCCGCCCCAGGGCCACCGCGGCCAGCGCAACGAGCCGGCCCTGGTGCGCGAGGTGCTCGCGGCGCTGGCGCGCGCACGAGGCGCCGAGGAAGCCGAACTCGCCGTCGTGACGACCGCCAACGCGCGCCGCACGTTCACGGACCTCTGAACGCCGCCCGCGGCGGACTCGCCGGGCCAGACCGTTCAGCTCGCCGACACGAGCGGGCGGGCACGACGTCGCGTCGATGCGCCCGCGACGGATCGGAAGCCGAGCCGGGACACGAGCAGCTCCTCACACCGCGCCACGACGAGCTCGGACGCGAAGCTCGACTCGAAGGTCGCCCGCGCGGCCTCGCCGAGGGCCCCGAGACGGCTCGGATCGCGCGCGAGGCGCTCGAGGGCCAGCGCCATCGCCCCTGCATCCGCCATCGGCACGGGGATGCAGTCGACGTCGGGCCGGAGCACTCCGCGTAGCCCGTCCGTCAGCGCGCCGAGCACCGGCCGGCCGTGGGCGAGCGCGTGGACCACGCGATACGGAACGGTGCGCGCGACGGCCGGAGAGGGGTCGACCACGCCTCCGACCACATGCGCATCGACGATGCGCTCCCGCAGCAGGTTCATCGGCAGGAACTCGCCCACCACATCGACCCGGGTCCCCAGCGCAGCCTTCACCACGCGCTGCGTCGCGGCATCTCCCCCGACGACCTGGAGCCGGGTCGATGGAGACCGTCGCACGGCTTCCACCCAGGTCGCCAGCCCTTGGGCCGGCAGCCCCTTCCCGAACAGGAGGAGCCGCAGCGGGTCCCCCGCCGCGAGCCTTGGCACGGGCGACGCGAGCGGCCCGTCCGGATCACAGATCGGCACGACGCCGAACCGCGTGCGCGGCAAGCCTGCGACGCGTGCGACGTGGTCCGCCTGGCACGGGGTGTCCACCAGGACGAGGTCGGCCGCCCGGCACGCAGCGCGGTCGATGCGGACCACCACTCGATCCGCGACGCCTGCACGATTCTTGGACTCGAGCAGCTCTGCGTCCGATGCCCGGAACAGGTCGAGGACGATCGGGCCGTCGAACACCGAGCGCACCCAGCTGACGGTGAGCGCACCCGGATAGGGCACGAGCACCATGTCGAGCGGACCGCGCATCAACGCGGCACGCACCGCAGCGCGGACCCGTGCCCGCATCCGACGCTGGATCCGGAACCGGAGGTGCCAGGAGATCGGCTCGTCGCGTGCCTGACGCGACGCCTCGACGTAGCACTCCTCGACTTGGTGACCGAGCTGGACGAGGGCCCCGACCAGGGACTCGGTCCGCGGCAGGCCAGCCGCCTCGTCCCAGCACCCGACGACGAGGACGCGGCTCATTCGAACCACCTCGCGTGACGCCGAGGACCGATCGACCCGATTTGCACGACCATCCCCCGCTGTATCGGGCGCTGCCGCCGCGAACCTGAGGCCGAGTGCACGCGCCGACGCGTGCGCCCACACACGTCACGCGCCGTAACGACGAACGCGGGCCGCGAGGGCCCGCGTTGGATCGCCCGCGGGGCGCGACGCCCCGCAGGTTGCTCGGATGCCGCCGATCAGTTGGCGACGATCCAGAACTTGCCGTCCTGGGCCGCGACGTCGGCGCGGGCGGTCTGGTGGTCCATGCGGCCGGTGTTGCCTTCCGCGAGGAAGCCAGCGACGCCGGCCACCGGAACGCTCGTGGCGCCCGAGTAGGAGTTGGTGTCGTTGCGGGTGGCGAGCACGTCACCGGTCTGGTTGACGAAGAACGCGCGCTTGCCCGAGTTGCCGTAGCTCGACGGCCAGGCGTAGCAGCACCAGACGACTTCGCACAGCGCGTTGTCGACGGCGACCCCTTCCGCACCACCGGTCGCGTTCTCGGCGAGCGGCGCAGCGTCGTTGCCCGGCAGATACATCTGGTAGAGGTAGCCCGAGCGGGTGACGCGGCTGTCGGTGACGGTGCCGTAGGCAGCGCTCAGGACCGACGGGGTGATGCGCTCGGTGGCGCTGATCCCGCCGGCCGTGCGGATGAAGTCGGTGCCCGACAGCTCGCCGAAATAGCCGAACTCGCCGGCGCCGTTGTTGTTGGCATCGATGACGCCCGACGCCTGGCACTGGGCCTGGGCGGACGAGATGGTCTTCAGCGTGGCGATAGCGGCCGATTCGTTGGCGTTGAGGCGCGCGCTGAGGAGGTTCGGGATCGCAATGGATGCGATGATGGCGATGATCGCGACAACGATCATCAGTTCGATGAGGGTGAATCCCTGCTCCCGCTTGGACATGACTGGGTCGTCTCCGTTTGGTCTCTTTCGAAATGAAGGAGGCAACGCCTCCGGTGTGAACTCGTCTCACTCAGCCGTGGTCACCGGGCGCCCGGGGGCGTGGCCAGCTCTGCACGCGGAGTCATGAACCTGTCGAGCCGTTCGGCACCGATCCCGGCGACCCAGAGGTCTCGGTCGCGCCTGCACTGACGCGCCACCTCCTGGTCTCCGGTCCCGATCGATCGTTCGAGCAGGCTTCCAGCTGTATCGGTGTGTCCGGACCGCAGCTTGAGCCGCGCCAGGAAGTAATCCTGGACGGGCCGCTGCCATCGAGACTTGGCGAGCGCTTCCTCGGCCGCATCCCATGCGCCGATGGCCTCCAGGAGTTCGAAGGCCGTCTCGGCGGCGGTGCCCCAGGACTGATCCGCCAGCGCACGGGCCACAGCGATCGCCTCGTCGCGCTGCGAGTCGCGCGTCAGGATGCGTACACGCAGCGCCTCGCGCTGGAGCGCTACCGCCTCGAGCGTCGCCGGCGGAGCCGCAGAAAGAAGACGAAGCGCGCGCCCCGTCTCGCCCGCGTTCGACCAGGCCTTCGCCTCATGGAGCACGAGCAGGTCACGGTGCACGGCTTCGCAGTCGCTGGCCGAGCGCGCCGCGCCATAGAGACGAGCGGCCTCTGTCGCCTCGCCGTCGAGGAGGGACAGGAAGGCCTGGGTCTCGAGGACGAGAGCGGCTTCGGGGTCCACCGCAGCCGCACGGGCCGCGAGGTCTCCCGCCTCCGCCAGCAACCGTGCGCGCAAGGCCGCGCCGTCCGGGGAGCTCGCATCCATCTGCTGCGCCATCCCCGCGCGGACCGACGCGGATCCGACCAGGGTCTCCAAGTCGGCCTCGACCTCGCCGAACCCGTAGCACCACACGGACACCGCGGCAGCAACCGCGAGCGGATAGGCGATCAGACGACGGGCGAGGGGTGACAGAGTCATGGCAGGACGGCCGAGGGGGACTTCCCGATGTCATCGGCTCGATCCGCCCAAAACCTGAGCAGGGCGGCCAAGCCGCCCCGCCCCCACCGGCCATGGCCCGGTGCCGTCTCCTCGCGGCGCGCCGGACATGGGCGCGCAGGCTGGCCACTCAGCCGCCGCCGGACAGCGTTTCCTGCAGCTTGAAGATCGGCAGGAACACGGCGAGCACGATGCCGCCGACCACGAAGCCCATCACGCCGATCATGATCGGCTCGATCAGCGACGTCAGTCCCTTCACCTCGGACTCGACCTGTTGGTCGTAGAACTCGGCAATCTTCTCGAGCAGCGAGTCCAGGGCGCCAGAGCGCTCTCCGATGGCCATCATCTTGGTGACCATCGGCGGGAACTCGGCTGACTTCGCGAACGGATCAGAGAGGCTGTCGCCCTGCTTCACGCTGTCCCGAGCCGCGTCCACGATCCCCGAGATCACGCGGTTGCCCGCGGTCTGGGACACGATCTCCATCGCACCCAGGATCGGAACGCCGCTCTTCACGAGCGTCGCGAACGTGCGCGCGAAGCGGGACAGCGCCACCTTGCGGAACAGCGGCCCGAAGACCGGCACGCGCAGCTTCAGCTTGTCCCAGGCGAACGCGCCCTTCTCGGTCTTGACCGCGATGCGCGTCGCGAACACGAGGGCGATCAACGCGCCGAACATCACGTACCACTGATCCCGCATGAACACGGCGGTGTCCATGATGACCACGGTCAGTGTCGGCAGGTCCACGTCCAGGGACTCGAACACGGGGCGGAACGACGGGACGATCCCGATCATCAGGAAGCCCGCGATGCCGAGAACCAGGAACAGCGACACGACCGGGTAGGTCATGGCCGACTTGATCTCCTGGCGCAGGTGCGCTGCTGCTTCGAGATACTCCGCCAGGCGCGTCAGGATGATGTCGATCTGACCCGACACCTCACCCGCACGGACCATGCTGACGTAGATGTCCGAGAAGACGGCCTTGTGCGGCTCCAGCGAGCGCGACAGGTCCGCACCGTTCCGGATGTCGTCGACGACCTTGTTGAGGCAGAACCGGAACCCCGGCGTCTCGGCCTGGTCCGCGAGAATCTCCAGGGCCTCCAGCATCGGGATGCCCGCCGACAGCATCGTCGAGAGCTGTCGCGTGAAGACCTCGAGTTCGCCCTTCTTGACCGAGGCCTTGGTCGCCTCCTTGCGCGTCTTCTCGCCGCGAGAGAGCGTCAGGAAGCCGCTCCCCTTGCGTGATTCGAGAATCGACACAGGCACCAGTGACTTGCGCCGCAGGTCGGCAACCACGTCGGCCTGTGTCGAGGCGGACAGCGTTCCGCTGACCGTCCGACCGGAGGCGTCCTTCGCCTCGAATTTGAATGTTGTCGCCATGGTTCTCCTTCCCCGTCCCCCGCGTCAGTCGCACATCGTCACGCGCTCGACTTCCTCCAGCGAAGTCCGGCCGCGCAGGAAGTTCAGCAACGCACAGCGCCGCAGGGTCAGCATCCCCTCGTCGAGCGCGATCTCCTTGATGTCCTGCACCGTGGCGCGCTCGACCACCGCTCGCTTGACGCGGTCGGTCATCCGCAGCGTCTCGAGCAAGGCGAATCGGCCCTTGTAGCCGTTGTTGCAGCGGTTGCAGCCGACAGCCTCGAACATCTGGACGTCCGGACCATCGATGTCTGCATCGCTGATACCCGCGGTGTGCAGCGCCGTCCGCGGGATGTCCGCAGGACGCTTGCAGTGTGTGCAGAGCTGACGCACGAGGCGCTGGGCACAGATCAGGATCGTCGAGCTCGCGACCATGAAAGGGTCCATGCCCATGTCGACCATGCGGGTGACGGTCGAGATGGCATCGTTCGTGTGCAGCGTGCTCAGCACGAGGTGGCCCGTGAGCGCGGCCTTCACCGCGATCTCGAGCGTCTCCGTATCGCGGATCTCACCGAGCAGGACGACGTCCGGGTCCTGACGAAGGATCGAGCGCAGCGCGCCCGCGAACGTCAGACCACGCTTCGGATTGACGGGCACCTGGTTGATGCCGTCGAGCGTGTACTCGACCGGGTCCTCGACAGTGACGAGGTTGATCTCGGGGTCCGCGATGTGACGCACCGCCGAATAGAGAGTCGTCGACTTGCCCGAACCCGTCGGACCTGTCACGAGGATCATTCCGTAGGGCCGCTCGATCGCCCATCGGTAGTCATCCATCGACCGCGGCTCGAACCCGAGCGAGTTGAGGTCGAGCGCGAGGTTCGACGAGTCGAGGATACGGAGGACGGTCTTCTCACCCCAGACGACGGGGAGGATCGACACGCGGAAGTCGATGGCCTTCCGCCCCATCCGCATCTGGAACTTGCCGTCCTGCGGACGCTGCTTCTCGGCGATGTCGAGCTTCGACATGATCTTGAGCCGCGAAGTCAGGTTGTTCTGCATCGCCTTGGGCAGCGACATGACCTCCACGAGGCGGCCGTCCCGGCGATAACGAACGATGACGCGCTTCTCGGCCGGCTCGATGTGGATGTCGCTGACACCTGCACTGCACGCATCCGAGATCAGCTTGTTGACGATCTTGACGACCGGGGACGCCTCGTCGCTGATCGCAGCGAGGTCCATGTTCTCGTCGTCGTTGCTCCCCTCCTTCAGCTCGATGTCGCCCGACTCGCCGAGCTCGTTCATCATCTCCTCGATGGACTCGCGGTCGGACTTGTAGGCCGACGCGATCCGTCGCTCGATGGCTTCCTCGGTGCTGAGCACCGGACGAAGTTCGCAGCGCGTCCGCAGCCTCAGGTCGTCGAGCTTGAGGACGTCGAAGGGATTGGCGACCGCGATCGTCAGGAGGTTGCCGATCTTGTCGACGGGGAAGACCCGGAACTGGTGGGCGACCTCCGCCGGGACGTCCGACAGGATCTCGGTGTTGACCGTGACCCGGTCGATGTCGATCGGCGGGATGTTCGCCGCCGCGCCCACGAGCGCGAGCAGTTCCTTCTCGCTGACGACACCCTGCTTGACGACGAGCTCGCTGAGCGGACGCTGCTGGGCACGCGCCTGCGAGATCAGTGCATCGACGGTGGCGGCGTCGGCCTTGCCGGCCTTCTCCAGGATGCCCTTGAGCTTCCGCGCGAACTGGATCATCGAGCCCTCGTGGTGCCGGAGAGCGACGGGCGCTGGATCAGTCGCAGCAGGTCGGCCTGGTCCGGCGAGGCGTCGAGTGCGTCTTCATGGCTGATGACCCCAGATCGGTACAGCTCGTAGATCGACTGGTTCATCGTCTTCATGCCGAGCTTGCCCCCGGTCTGCAGGATCGACGGGATCTGGTGTGCCTTGTCGTCGCGGATCAGGGCCCGGATCGCCGGTGTGACCATCAGCATCTCGGCGGCGAGCGCGCGCCCCTTGCCCTGCATGCGCGGGATCAGCTGTTGGCAGATGACCGCCTGCAGCGTGAACGACAGCATCGTCCGGATCTGCTGCTGCTGGTGTGCCGGGAACACGTCGACGATGCGGTTGATCGTCTGGGCCGTGTCGGACGTGTGCAGGGTCGCGAACGTCAGGTGGCCGGTCTCGGCGAGCGTCAGCGCCGCCTCGATGGTCTCCAGGTCGCGCATCTCGCCGACCAGGACCACGTCCGGATCCTGGCGCAGCACCGAGCGGAGCGCCGGCGTGAATCCACGCGTGTCGCCCCCGATCTCACGCTGGTTGACGAGACAGCCCTTGTTCCGATGGAGGAACTCGATCGGGTCCTCGATCGTCACGATGTGACCCTGACGCGTCGAGTTGATGTAGTCGATCATCGACGCGAGCGTCGTCGACTTGCCCGATCCCGTCGCGCCCGTGCAGAGCACGAGACCCTTCGGCAGGTTGCAGAGCGTCTCGCAGAACTTGCGCGGCAGACCGACCTGATCGAAGTCGTAGACCTCGTAGGGGATCACGCGCAGCACGGCCGCCACCGAGCTGCGCTGGAGGAACGCGTTGGTCCGGAACCGCCCGAGGTTGCTGACGCCGAACGAGAAGTCGAGCTCGAGGTCCTTCTCGAACTTCGCGACCTGGTCGGGCGCGAGGACCGAATACACGAGCTTCTTCGCCAACTCGGGAGTCAGCGCGTCGTGCTCCGTGTCGACGAGGCGACCGTCGATGCGGATCTTCGGGGGAGACCCGACGGACAGGTGGAGGTCGGACCCTCCCCGCTGGACCATCAGGTTCAGAAGCTCTTCCATCGAGACCATGCGCAGCTCCGCGGCCTATCGCCGTTGGGCCGCGACGAACGGCGCGGTCCCGGTCGGCTTATCGGCTGCGTCACCCTGCGTGGTTGAGCCGCCGTCCCGGACCGATCCCGAGCCAGCGCACGGTCTCGATCCGGGGCAGCGGGCCGCCCCGGACTGTCGGAAAAGCCCACACCGCCGCGCGCGTCCGGTCCGCGCCAGCGCCGGACAGTCCCCGCGGCCGCGCGCGCAACGCGTCAGACGGGGTGGACGAGCTCCCGCTCGCGCATCGCCACGAGCTGTTGCTGGACGTGGGCCGGCACCTGCTCGTAGTGGGCCGGGCGCATCGTGAACGTCCCCTCACCCGCAGTGATCGAGCGGAGCTGCGTCGCGTAGCCCTGCATCTCGTTCATCGGGACGTGCGCCGCGATCACCTGGACGCCCCGCGTCGACTCCATCCCGGTCATGCGGCCCCGGTGCGTCGACAGGTTGCTCGTCACGTCGCCGGTGAAGCGCTCGGGGACGTGGATCTCCACGTCCATGATCGGCTCGAGCAGGATCGGACGACACTTGTCGAACGCATCGACCATCGCCCGCTCCCCCGCCAGCTGGAACGACAGCTGGTCCGAGTCCACGTCGTGGAACTTCCCGTCGTAGACCTCGACTTCGAGGTCGACGACCCGCGCTCCGGCGAGCGGGCCCTTGCCGAGGAAGTGCCGAACCCCCTTCTCGACCTCGGGAATGAACTGCCGAGGAATCGCGCCGCCGACGACCTCGTCGACGAAGCGGAAGCCTTCGCCGCGCGCGAGCGGACGCACCCGCAGGTGGACCTCGGCGAACTGCCCACGTCCACCGCTCTGCTTCTTGTGACGGTGGTGCCCTTCGGCAGCAGACGTCACCGTCTCCTGGTACGGAATCGTCGGCAGATGGGTCCTCGTGCGGATCCCGTAGCGCTGGTCGAGCCGCTGCAGCTGCACCTCGAGATGGAGCGGACTCGTCCCGGAGACCACGAGTTCGCCGGTGTGCACGTCGCGGGAGACGTGGAACGTCGGGTCCTCGGCCGCGAGCTTCTCCAGGCCGTGGGCGATCTTCTGCTCGTCGCCGCGGGTGGCCGGGTTGACGGCCAGGGCGAACGTCGGAGCCGGGAACGAGAACGTCGGCAGGACGAGCGGCCAGCCCTCTGCGGTCACGGTGTCGCCGAACGCGATGTCTTCGACCTTCGCGACCACGAACATGTCACCGGCGACCACCTCATCGACCGGCCGGGTCTCCGCGCCGACCCGCATCTGCAGCCCCCCGACCTTGTCGTGGAGCTGGCTCCGCACGTTGAAGAAACCCTGCTCGGCCCGAAGGTGCCCGCGGAAACAGCGCAGGAAGCTCATCCGACCGACGTACGGGTCGACGATCGTCTTGAAGATCTTGGCGACGAACGGTCCCTCCTCCGTCGGCTCGACCAGCTGATCGAAGGCAGGAGAACCGACGCCTGCCGCCGGCCGCGCACCGAAGGCCTGGGGCGACGGGAAGTAGTGCTGGACGAAGTTGCACAGCTTCTTCAGGCCGATCTCCCGAGGCGGGCAGACCGTGAAGAGCGGCGTCACCTTCTCCTTCGCGATGGCGCGCGGCAGGTAGGTCTCGAAGTCCTCGGCCGACAGGTGACCCGTCTCGAGGTAGCGCGCGAGGATCTCGTCGTCCGCCTCCGCAACCCGTTCCTCGAGGATGGCCCGGTAGGCTGCGGCCTTCGGGCCCTCGCCCCCCAGCACGTCGTGCACGGCCGAGAACCCGGCTCCGTCCGCATCCGGGTAGGTGACCGGGACCACCGTGTCGCCGAAGACCTCGTTGAGAGTCTGCAGGACGTCCTCGAAGTGGGCGTTGTCGCCGTCCGGATGCGTGACGACCACGGCGCGGCCGATGCCCGCGGTCGCGGCCGCCGAGAACAGGCGCCGCCCGTGGAACGTCAGCCTCCCGGTCGCGCTGACGCAGAGCAGCGCGGCTTCGACCACGTCGAGACTCGCCAGCGCATCGCCGAGGAAGTCGGCATGGCCCGGCGTGTCGACGACGTTCAGCGTGGCCCCGTCCCAGTCGAACCCGAACAGGTGCGACGTGAGCGTCTGCTTCCGCTCCTTCTCTTCAGGCTGCGTGTCGCTGACGCTCGTCCCGTCCAGAGAGTTGCCGTGGCGGGTCGAAGCCTTCGTGACGAACGCCAGGGCGTCGACCAACGCGGTCTTGCCGGAACTGCTGCCGCCGATCAGGGCGATGTTCCGGATGTCCTGCGAGCGATGGACCATGATCCGCGGTTCCTCCTGGGTTCGGCGGCCGCCGCGCGAGGCGTCGTGCCTCGCACCGACGGCCCCCGATCAGGTCCCGGAGGCACGGCGAATTTCGGGTCCCGCTGCGACCCGGACCCAAGCCCAGATCTGCACGGCACGCCCGGAGCAGCGATCGTCAGTAGGCTTCGCCGACGACGATCTCGACGCGGCGGTTCTTGGCCTTCGCCTGGTCGGAGTTGCCCGGGTCACGCGGGTCGAACGGCCCGTAGCCGACCACGGCAATCTGACGCTCCGGGATGCCCGCGTTCTGGACGAGCCACCGCGCGACCGCGTCGGCACGCTCGGCGGAGAGGTGGCGGTTGCTGCGGAACTGTCCGCGCGTCTTGTTGATCGGATCGGTGTCGGTGTGGCCCTCGACGTAGATCCGACGGTCCGCGTAGTCGCGCTTCAGCACGTCCGCCACGCGCCGCAGCATCGAGTTCGCGCCGCTCTTGAGGCCCGTGCTTCCCGGATCGAACGTGACGGTGTTCTCGATACCGATCGAGATCCGGCCGCGGCTGCGCCGCACATCGAGATCGGGGAGATCGCCCTGCACCTTCGCCAGCTCGCCGTCGCCGGACGGGGCCGACGCCGGGGTCACCTGGACGGCGCGCGCATCGTCGAGCTTCCGCTGCAGGTCCTCGTTGTCGGCGCGGGAGTTGGCCAGCTTCGACTCGAGGTCACGGATCTCGGCATCGCGATCGCGCAGGAGGTCCTGGTAGCGGGTGGCGCACCCGCTGGTTCCAAGGAAGAGGGCAGTCAGACTGAGGAGGAAGACCGAACGCAGACTCATGGGATGACTCGGTGTCAGAGGATGTGAGCCCATCGGGCCACGGACTCTCCGCGACGGCAGGAACCGTCGCCAAACAAGCAACTGGGCGGATGTGTTCTCAACGGATCACACGCGCTCAGGATCTCCGTCCACGGCGGAGGAGGATCAGCAAGAGAACGAGGGCGACGATGGAGACGCCCCCGAGAAGGAACGGGGAAGAAGCGTGCTCGCGCTGCCAGGCCGGCCACGTGACCGTCAGCAGTTCCAGGACCGCGTCCTGCGCGAAGAGCGTGACGACCGCACCCAGCGCCAGCCAGGGGCCGAACGCGAGGTAGGGGTCCCTCGTGAACAGCTGCCGCACGACGCCGACCACGGCGCCGAAGACGCAGCCCAGGAAGAACGTCAGGAGTGCACCTTCCCAGCCGACGAAGGCGCCGATGCCTGCCATCAACTTCACGTCCCCGAGCCCCATGGCTTCCTTGCGGAACGCCACACGGCCGAGGCCGCGGATCGCCATCGTCAGACCGGCACCCGCACCGAGCCCCACCAGTGCCGCGAGGAGCGCATGCGTCGCCGTGGGCAGGCGTTCGAGACCCGGCAGCGGCGATGTCATCGGCACGGCCACCAGCGCCGCGAGGATTCCGGCCCCCATCAGCGGATAGGTCAGGCGGTCGGGAAGAATCCGGAACTCGAAGTCGATGAATGTGTTCGCGACGAGGTTCGCGCAGAAGTAGGCGTGGAACGCGAGCGCGACGAACGCCTCGGGATCGAGGGCCAAGAACGTCGCAACCCGGCCGGACGGTGGGGCGACGACGAGCAGCAGGAACAGTGCCGCCGTCAGTACCTCGACCAGCAGGTAGCGAGGCTGGATCGGCGCGCCGCAGCAGCGTGCCCGACCCCGGAGCCAGAGCCAGGTCACGATCGGCACGTTGAGGCGCGCCGGGATGGGCGCGCCGCAGGCCGGGCACGCGGAACGCGGGCCGTGCGCCTTCTGGTCCTCACGCTCGGGGCGGCGATGGATGACGACGTTCAGGAACGACCCCACCATCGCCCCGAGGACCGTGACCGCGGCCACAGTGAGCGGATCGGCGTTCAGCGGCGCCGCGGCGAGGGCCGCTCCTGCGTCCATGAGGGCAGCCTCACCCGACCACAGGTCGGGCGTCAGCACTCCGCTGGCCCTCGGAATCGTCATGCGTGGGCCGGTCGGTGTCCTCGACGACACCGACGACCACCTCCCTGGTTGTTCGCGCAGGCCCTGACCGACCTGCAACCGCAGCGCGGACGCTATCCGGTCACGCCGAAGGAGACAAGGACGTCGGTGCGTCGCGTTCGGCTTCTGCGCCTCGTCGTGCGGCAGGACGTCGCGACGCGCGTCACCGCTCGAGAATCGAGAATCCTGCGGCCGAGGGCAGCTCACCCGACCGGACTTCGGCCTCGAACAACACGCGCACGAACGCGCCCGCGGGCACGGTGATCGGCGCCGCCAGAGGAAGGGCGAGCGGTGCCGACACCAGGGATTCCTCCAGCTCGGGCCGTCCGGGGACGATCGCGTGCGGAGGTGCCACCTGCACCGACGCCTGCAGACCGCCACGCAGGTCGTGGACCACCACGTCGACAGCATCCGCGTGCGCGGGCAGCGGGATCCAGCGCGTGACCGCTGAGGCCGCGATGGCCGGGGAATCCGCCGCGACGCCGGTCCCCGGGGTCAGGTCCGCCCGCCACCGCGTGACGTCCTCGACGATGCCCTCGATGGACGAGTCCTCACGAAGCGCGAGTCCCATCCCCGGCGGAACCGAGCCCCCGAGTTGGAACCGCCCCCCCGAGACCATGGCGATCGGGCAGCCCACGCCCGGCGTGAGCGCCTCGATCCCAGCCGTCCCTTCGACACGCACATCACCTCCGGCGACGAGGACGAAGGCGACCGCACGTTCCAGCGACGCGATCTGCGGCGCGTCCCCGGATCGCCAGGGAACCTCTCGTCTCGGACCGTCCAGCAGCACGCGGCCCGCCACGTGCACGTCTCCCAAGACGCGCAGTGTGAGCCCCTCCTGCGCGCTGGCCTCGAGCCGGAGCTCGGCACCCGCGGCGACCTCGACCGTCGTGAAGTCGAGCGGACCGCTTCCGAGAGTGACCGTGCGCCCGTCGGCGAGCACCAACGATCCGCCGCGACGAAGCAGGGTGTCTTCCGTCACGATCAGGGGCCCCAGCCGGCCGTCTCCAGCTTCGACCACCGATCGAGCGACAATCCGGCCGTCTCGCACCTCGAATCCGAGCGGCGCGCTGGGGAGGCGCCGCAGTCCGAGTTCCGAGAGGTCCAGGTCGCGCGTCCGCACCCGGTCGCCCGGATCGACCTTGATCGGCACCGGCAGCGGCAGCGGCTCGACCCCACGATCCCGGTAGTCCCGCAGGGCGGCCGGGCCGTCCGCGAGCCCGAGGTAGAGGACGTCGCTGACGGACAGGTCGTGGAGCGAGTCGAAGTGGAGCCGCACGGCGGACCCGCGGTGGACCGCCCCCGGCAGGGCCTCCGGCACGACCACGGCCCGGGACGGCATGAGCTCTTCCGGAGCGGCGGCACCGCGCTTCAGCCGCCAGATCCGGAACGCGGCCGGCGTGACCGACGTCGGCAGGACCGGCTGGTCGAAGCGAAGCTCGAGGGTGCGGGAGTCGACCGCGACACGCGGCAAGCCCGACGAGACGACATCGAGCCGGAGCGGATCGGCCCCCACCCCGACCGGAAGGAAGGGGGTCGCGAGCCCGAGCGCCGCCGGGTCGACCGGCACCCGGAAGTCGAGGCCGAACGCCTGCTGCAGCACGCGCCCGCCCCGCGAGCGCACGGCGAAGCTCGTCGGCATGCCTGCCAACTCGAGCCGGTAGTTCCGGCCCGGCGCGAACGAACCATCCTTGAGGCCGGGAGCCACGGGCGGCCGCGGCACGAAGCGGACGGAGCGGGTGCCACACTCGAGATCGCCGACGACGGCATGGCCCTCCTCGTCGACCACGCGCACCGAAGCGGTCGCGACCGTGAACGGATCGACAGGCTCCGAGAAGAAGACCGTGATCGGCTGGTTGACGGCGATCAGGCCACCGTCGGCGGGATCGCTCCGCTCGACCCGGAGCCACCGCGGCTCGTCCGCACAGCCCGCGAGCGCAAGCAGCGCCCCCGTCCAAACAACGGCGGCTGGGGAGGCCGGGCGCCGCGCGGCGCGCGCGCCTCGGGCCGCCTCGGGCGATCGGCCGGGCCTCCTCATCGGGTCACACACCCTCTCTCGTGAGGACGGGGCTGCGGACGCGCCCGCACGAATCCAGGGGCGACCGGCACTCGGCCGGTCGCCGCCACGGACTCAGTTGGTCGGCGCCATCCGGTAGGCGATGCCCATGCCGCGGAGCGAGGGCACCGCGACCGGCGACGCGGACACGTTGTTCTCCATGATCAGCCGGAAGTTCAGGTAGCGCGGCAGGAGGTTGGTCAGCGGATCACGCAGGGTGTCGAGACCGTCTTCCGTCACATACTCCGAGATGCCGGCCGGCAGCGGGACGCGGGGCGAGCTGCCCGGAGGACCCGGGTTCCCCATCGCGTAGCGATAGGCCTCGCACGCGTAGTAGGGGTTCAGCAGGTTGCCCCGGGTATCGAACCCGTCGTTGTTGACGCGGTCGTAGAGCGTCGGGTTCGTCAGGTCGGCTGAAGCGCGATACTCGATCGCGATCCGCGTGCCGCCCGGCTGGGCCGCCTGCGGCGGGTCGAAGACCGTGACGAGGTCGAGCATCCCGATGTCGCCCGCGTTGATCCCGGAGAAGTCCGGACGACCCGCGGCCGTCGGGAGACCCGGCAGGTTCGTGGCGCCCAGGCCATGCTGGTTCGGGCGCTGGGTGTCGAAGAACCCGAAGGTCTGCATCGACACGCGGCGCACGAAGTCCATCTGGGCCCAGTGCAGGTGGTCGTCACCCGGCTTCGTCTGCGCGAGGCCGAACACCGGGTCACCGATGCCCATGTCCTTGATCACGCCGCCGCGAGCGATCGACTCCTTGTCCGGCTCGAGGAAGTTCACCGCGCCCGTCCGGTTCGGGTCCGGCCCGCCGAAGCTGTAGACGCGAAGGAACGGCCAGTCGATGCGGGTGCAGGTGAACGGGTCAGGACCCATCGGCGCCGCGACCGTGCTCACACCACCACCCTGGCTGTAGTAGCCCGCCGGATCGACGGCCGACCAGATCGGGCCGAGGTAGGCGATGTGGAACTGGTTGCCGGCGTTCGCGACCGAGCGGGTGTCGTCCGGCCAGATCTGCAGGTCGACGAGAAGCGGCAGCGCGATCGGGTCGTGGTCGAGGCTGCGGTCCCCGAGGAAGTCTGCCTGGTCGCGCACGAGCTGCTCGTAGACCCAGCCGTCGATCGGCTGCGGGAGGCCCACGGCCGTCGTCGGATCGTTCTGGATCCAGGGCGACGAGATCGACGCGGTGCGGTCACCGTCCGGTGGGTCCGCGTCCGCGCTGACCGCACCACCGAGACCCACCGCACCCTCGCGGCTGTCCCACGACACGAGGCGATGGTCACGCCAGGTGTAGGTCGACGTGAAGGTCGGGTAGGGCACGTACTTGACGCCCGAGGCCGCGCGGAACGCGTCGTTCGGGTTGATCACGTACTCCGCGTCATCGACGACGGTGTTGTAGAACCCCGAGCCGCGCAGCACGTTCTCGTCGAAGCGCGTCGACAGACCGCTGAACAGCGACAGACAGTCGTAGCCACAGCTGCCGCCCTGGCTCGGGTCCGTCGGATCGAGGAGGGTGAACGTGAACAGACGGTCCGGACGCTTCTTCGAGTGCGCGAGCCGCATCGTGTAGCGGTCGAAGCGGTCGAAGAGGACGACCGAGTCGTTCCACGGCGCCCAGTGCATCTGCTCGATGTCGATGTTGTGGTCGTTCGGGTCGTGGTAGCTGAGCCCGAAGTCGTCCTCACGGTAGGTCAACTGCATCCGCGCGCCGCGCGACGTGTGCGGCTCGATGATGCCACCGAAGACCTGCGGACCCGCCGGCGGCTGGAAGACCAGCGGCGGAGCCAGCTGCGTCGCGACCATCGACGGCGTCCGGTAGAGGACACCCGGCCCGTAGGAGCCGTTCGGCGGCGTGGAGACCGGCGGGATCCGCGGCGTGGGCGGAGGTCCGGGGGTTGGCGGAGTCTCCGGCGCCACGCACTCACCCTTGTCCCAGCGCTGGATGCTGCCGAGGTTCTGGCCGTCGGCCGTCACGCTCCGGCGGGTGACCGGCGCGCCGGACAGGACTCCGTTCGAGATCTGGAACTGACCGAAGAAGTCCTGGGAGCCGTCCGCCGAACCATCTTCGTCCGCAGCCTCGAACCGGAAGATGCGCGAGCCGACGAGGTTGTCGACGGCGTCCGCATCCAGCGAGAACGGCGTGGACCAATTGCGCAGCGGGATGTTGGGATCGGACGAATCCGGCGGACGACGGTCGTAGACGTCGAGGATGTTGCCCGAGAAGTCGGCCACGCCGGCGCTCGCAACGTCGATGTGGAACCAGTACTGCTCGGTCTGTCCGTTCCGGTGGAAGAGCCCTTCGGGCGGCAGCAGCTTGAGCACCGTGGCATCGCCGTTCTCATCGATGAGGCGGGCGAGCAGGATGTTCAGCGAGGCCGACTTCGGCTGGCTCAGGACGTCCTGGAACGCGTCGGCGTCACACTCGGGGTTCGTGACGACGAAGTTGTCGAACGGGCTGACGGTCGACAGGTCGAGCGGCTCCGAGAAACGCACCGCGACCGACGACTCCGGCAGAAGGCCCTGGCTCGCCCCGGGT
>JBEAPQ010000476.1:0-4628 GCA_041164325.1 Planctomycetota bacterium
GAGCCGAGCTTCGCGCTCCAGGGAACGCCCCGGGTCGGCACGACCGCCGGACTCGTTCTGGACTCCCCGAACGACGCGGGGTTCCCCTACGTCGTGTGCCTGTCCGCGTCGCCGAGCGGCGCGACCCCGCTGCCGAACGGACTCGTGCTGCCGATCCAGTTCGACGCGCTGACCGTCTACGCGCTGGGAATCGGCAACCTCCTGGTGCCGGCCCCGATCGGCACACTGCCGGCGAACGGAGCGGTCACGTCCGCGCTGACGATCCCGAACCTGCCGTTCCTGGCGGGGATCAGCCTGCGCGCGACCGCGATGGTCCTCGATCCGGCGGGCTACCCCGACGTCCGCAACGTGTTCCCGGCCGCGGTGTCGATCGACATCCAGTGATGTCGGGCCCGGCTCCGCTCGGAGCCGGGTGTCAGTGGTACGTCTCGAGGAGCCGCGCGAGCCGGTGGAAGTCGCTGCCCGGCTCGATCAGCCGGACGACGGTCTTCAGCGTGTTCGGGTCGACGAGCTTCGCGAAGTCGACGTACTGGAGGTCGAGCTGGCCGATGACCGAGATCATCACGCGGTCGAGCCCCTTCTCGGCGAGCGCGCGGTAGGCGCCGACGCCGAGCTGGCTGCCGAGCACGACGTCGAACGCGTGCGGTGCCGCGCAACGCGCCTCGTAGCCGAGCTGGACGCCCTTCACCTTGCGCTCGCGTCCCGTCCGCTTCGCGTAGGCGTCCGGCACGAGCTTCTCGAACATCCGCGACAGGTTCAGCGAACCGATCGAGATGTGGCCGTGGTCGTCGCGCCCGACGGACTGCAGGCGCTCCGACGGCAGCAGCTCGGCGAGCCCCTCGGCGAGGACCACGACGCCGAAGTCCTTGCCCTCGTCTTCGCGGGCGATCATCACGTCGACGATGTGCTCGACGACGGCCTCGATGTCCATGATCGAACGCTCGGTGCTCTGCCCGGTGTTCGGATCGACCATCGTCTCGGTCGTCCGCATGTCGTCGCGGATGTCCTCGACGCCGATCACGAGGCTGGCCTCACCGGCGATCGCGGCCCCGTACGCGAGCCAGCCAGCGCTCCGCCCCATCGACTCGACGAGGAAGTAGGCCTGCGTCGCTTCCGCATCGAACAGCAGGTTCCGGATCAGGCCGGCGAGCGTGTCGACGGCCGTGAAGTAGCCGAACGTGAAGTCGATGCCGTTGTAGTCGTTGTCGATCGTCTTCGGCACGTGGACCACCGAGATGCGGCGCTCGGTGCTCGGCAGCCGATCCTGCCATGCGCGGAAGATGTTGGCGGTCTTCAGCGTGTCGTCGCCACCGATCGAGATGAGCGCGTCGACACCGATCGAACGCAGCGCGTCGTAGACGGTGCGGAGCGGCGCGGTCCGTTCCGCGTCATCGAGATGGGCCGGCTCGCGGACCTGCTTGGCCGGATTCGTCCGCGCGGTCCCGACCATGATCCCGGGACGGTTGCGGGTGCGGCGCAGGGCCTTGTGGTCGAGCAGCTGGTAGTCACGCCCCTCGACCAGCGGGTGGTCGGGACCGAACTCGACGAGCTTCGAGTAGCCGTTCTTGATGCCGACGACGCTCGTCCCGTTGCGGAGGAAGGACACAGCCGCCGACGAGATCACCGCGTTGGCGGCCGGAGCCGGGCCGCCGGAGAAGAGGATCGCGACGCGGTCGTACCGGTGCGCGGGAGTCGTGGGACGGTCGAAGACCTGGGACATGTGTGGAGCGGAAGGAGTGGGGGGGCGCGGAGGGCACGGGCGGTCCGTTGCGGCCCGCCGTGGCGGTCGGAGATGGTCTTGGCCGGTCCGGCAACATGCAAGGATCGCCAGCACCCCCGCTCCCGTGGCGCGGGGCTAGGATGGGGGCATGTCCCTGGAGCTCCGCGACATCCCACCGGCCCCGCGCGGCGTGCGCACCCACGCCGTCGTGTGGCGGGCGTTCGGGGCCTGTCTCGCGGGCTCCGTCCTGCTGATCTACGGCGGCGTGTTGACGCTGCTGCTCTGGATCTCGGACCGCGGCTCCTACTACACCGAAGCCGAGCGGTCGCTGGATCGAGAGCGCGAGGTGCTCGTCGGCTCCGTGACCGCCATCGAGGCTCGGTCGAGCTGGCGCGGAGACGCGATGGACCTCGTCCGGTTCCGGTTCCAGGCCGGCGACGGCATCGCCCAGGACGGCGCCAGCTTCTTCGCGAGAGGCATCCACACGGTCGGCGAAGAGATCGAGATCGAATACTCGCCCAAGACCGGCGACAGCCGCGTCCTCGGCGGCTCGCTGGTCCAGCCGATGGAGGCCACCGGCACCGCGTTCTGGATCACGGTCGTGCCGGGAGTTGGACTGTTGCTCCTGTGGCTCGCAGCCGTGCTCCGCATGCGCCATGTCCTCCGCCACGGCGACGTCGCGATCGCCGAGCCCGTCGAAGTGAGGCGCGTCCCGTTCATGGTCCCGACGATGCTCGAAGTCCGGTTCCGGTTCCGCGACCGCTCGGCCCGGGTCCGCGAGGGGCGACACTGGGTCCGCGCACGCTCCGAACTCGGAGAGAGGCTGTCGACGGCGTCGGCCCGCCCGAGGACCGAGCCGCGCGTCCTGTGGACTCCCAAGCGCGGGCTGGCGCCCGTCGTCCCCACCGACTGGCAGACCGTCCGCTCGTCCGACCTGCCGCGGCTCTGCGTGATCCACGACCGCGCGCGCCCGCAGGACCACCGTCTCGTCGCCGCTTCGGACTTCGAGCCTTCGCCCCCGCACTCGCCCGCGCTTCCGCCCCACGCCTGGCTGGGCTAGAAGGGCGGGACATGGGCGATCTGGACGGGTTTCCCGCGGCTCCGAGGCGACCGCGGGCCGGGGCATGGCTGCGCCGTAACGCGCCGCTGGGCGTTGCCGCCGTCGTCCTCGTGGTGAGCGCGCTGCTGATCAGCCTGTGGGTCGTCCTCGCGGGTCGCGACCTGCTGCCTCTCGCCGACGACGCGCTCGACGCATCGTCGGCGCGTGCTGTGGCCACGGTCACCGCCTCGTCCCGGGACGGGGCGCTCGGTGGGAGGGGGCACCGCGTCGCCTTCCGGTTCGCAGCGGGCGATCAAGTGGTCGAGGCCTTCTCGTTCCTGCCGACCACGGTGTCAGCCCCGGCGGTCGGCTCCGAGGTCTCCGTCGACTACCTCCCCCATGAGCCGAGCATCGCACGGGTGACCGGCTCGCATCGGATGCCGCCGTGGTCACCCTTCTCGTGGTGGCTCCGCCTCGCGGGCCTCCCGGGCCTCCTCGCGCTCGGGATCTACCTGCGTGGCGGCTTCCAGCAGCGGTTGCTGCTGGCGCAGGGTCGGCTCACGCTGGCCCGCGTCCTCACCCAGACCCCGGTGCCGCTCGCGTTCCCGCCGCAGCGCCGCGTCGACTACGAATTCGAAGACGAGCACCGGCGCACCCACCGCGGCAGCCACTGGGTCGGCCTCCACACGCCGCTCGGCGCGCGCCTGGAGAGCAACGTCTCGACGCTGCCGGTGATCCACGACGCGGAGCGCAACAGCTCGAGTCGACTCACGCACAGGAGCGACTTCTGGACGTGAACGAGCCCGCCCCGCACTCGCTCGACGCGTTCCTCGGTCCCGAGGGCGTGATCGCTCGGCGACTGCCGGGCTACGAGGAGCGCCCGGAGCAGACGGAGCTGGCGCGCGCGATCGAGCATGCGCTGCGCGAGGGACGCCACCTCTTCGCCGAGGCCGGAACCGGCGTCGGCAAGTCGTTCGCCTACCTGCTGCCGGCCCTGCTGCACGCGGTCTCCCACCGCGGGCAGGGGCCGATCATCGTGTCGACGCGGACGATCGCACTGCAGGAACAGCTGGAGCGGAAGGACCTCCCGTTCCTGCAGGCCGTGACGCCGATGGAGTGGACCGCGGTCTCGGCCGTCGGGCGCAACCACTACATCTGCCACCGGCGGATGCACCTCGCCCACCGCGAGCGCGGCGTGGTCTTCGACGACCTGCACCGCGAGGCCCAGCTCAACCGCGTCGTGCACTGGGCCCAGTCGTCGCGGGACGGGCTGCGCTTCGAGCTGCCGGAGCCGGTCGATGACGACGTCTGGGAGGAGGTCAAGGCCGAGCACGGCAACTGCCTCTACAAGGCCTGCCCCCACTACGACGACTGCCCGTACCAGCGTTCCCGGCGCCGCCTCGAGTCGGCGCAGATCGTGGTCGTCAACCACGCGCTGTACATGGCGGACGTGGCGCTGCGGATGGCCGGCGCGAGCTACCTGCCCGACCACCGCATCGCGATCTTCGACGAGGCCCACCACTTGGAGCGGATCGCGACCGAGAGTCTGGGGCTCCGGCTGACGCTCGGCAGCGTGCTCTGGCACGTGAAGCGCCTCCATCCGCGGCGCTCGCGGCGCAGTCTGCTCGCCGAGTACGGCAACCCGCACGCGATGCTGCTGCTCGAACAGGTCCGGCAGGCGGCCGAAGCGTTCTTCGCATTCCTCGAGTCGCGGCTGGCCCGGGGCGGTGGCCACGGCGGGGCTGTGGCCCTCGAACCCGACGAGACCCTCGACGACCCGGTGTCCGAGCTGCTCGCCGAACTCGCCGCCGAGATCCACCGCTGCGCGCTCGGCGTCGAGAAGGTCGACCTCCGCACCGAGCTCCAGGC
>JBEAPQ010000477.1:0-8787 GCA_041164325.1 Planctomycetota bacterium
AGCAGGTGTTCGAAAGCGTGCTCCTCTCGTCGGACAATCTGACGAACGTCTGGATCGGGCTGTCGGTCGAAGACGGCGATGAGGGCGCGCTCGTCGCGGAGCTCGTTCCGTTCGGCCCGGCCGCCCGGGCTGGCATCCAGCGCGGAGACCGGGTGCGCCAGGTGCTGGGCAAGGAGGTCCGCTCCAAGCTGGACTTCACGCGTGCGGTGTCGAGCGGGCAGGCGGGACGCCCCCTGCCGCTGGTCGTCGAGCGGGAGGGCCAGGCGGTGCGGGTCGAAGCCCTCGCGATGAGCGGTGTCGAGCGGGACCTCGCCTTCCGGACCGGGCTGCTCGTCGAGGCCATCGCACCCGATGCCGATGACGAGCTCGTGAGGCGCGCGACCCGGGCCTTCTACGCGGGCTCGGGGCGCTCGCGCGTTCCGCTCCTGCCGCTCGTCGTCCGCGTCCGCGGGGTGGTGCCCGGCTCGCCGTCGGCCGAACTGGGCTGCGAGGCGGGAGACCTGCTGCTCGGGACGAGTGTCCGGGACTTCTTCGGCAATCGGCCGGCGCCTTTCCGTTCGATCGAGGACCTCGCCGATCGCGCGCGGGATGCCGCCGGACGGAAGCTCCGCGTCATCGTGCTCCGTGACGACCAGTCGCTCGAGGGCGAGCTCGACGTGAAGCGCCTCTGATCTCGGAGGAACGCCCCGACGATCGCGGCGCTAGCGGGCGACCCACGCACATCGCGCCGCGATCGAGAAGCGGGTCGCCAAGTCCTCATGGTCGTGGTCCAGCGCCCCCTCGAGGGCGCGGCGCACATGGCTCCGCCCGAGTGCCGACCGGAGCGCGTCCGGCGTGAGTCCCTCGAGCAGCAGGTAGCCCTCAGCCGCTCGCGACGTCCAGACGGCCGAGGGCTGCGCCTCGTCGGCGAGTGAGATGGTCAGCGGCAGACCCGAACGCCCCGAGGCGAGCAGCCCCACGCCGACCTGCCGGATCGATGCCACAGCCTCCAGGGCGCGGGCATCTCCGGTCCGCGTCGCGTGCATCTCGAGAGCCGGGACCGCGAGACCGAGGGAGAGCCACAGGCGATCTCGGTACACCCTTCCCGCGCGCGTTTCGCCTTCTCCGTAGCGGAGGCAGCCGAGGCGCGGATCGAAGCGTGCGAGCATCCGTCCTGCGACGGCATCGGCTGCACGACGAAGGCTCGGGTGATCGATGATCTGGAGCATCTGCTCCAACTCGTGGAGTGGCCAAGCCTCGTCCCGCAGTCGATCGAAGGGTCCTTCCCGCGGCTCGGGGCCGAGCACGCGTGCTGCGAGGGCCTGGGCGATACCGAGTCCCCCCTCGAAGATCTCCGCCTCTCCGAAGACCGCGCCCACGAGCGCGATTCCCGTGGTCCAGACGTGACCCGGCTCGGATCGCGCCACGCGGTGATCCGGCCCGTGGCGGAACGGGAGCCCACTCCGCACGTCGAGGTCGACGTCGAGCGTGTGACGCGCAGCCCGCTGAGCACGTTCGAGGCAGGCTGGATCTCCCTCGCTGAGCGCGAGCCGAAGGAAACCGAGCGCCGTGTCGAACTCCAGGTTGGTGACCGTGGCCTGCTCGGTGCCGCGCGTGAAGTCCCCGCTGCCGAGCCTCCCGGGCGCTCCCGGAAGACGCGGAACAGCGTCGAGCAGCTCCTGGCGAGCTCGGCGCCCCGCTCCGTCTCCCCGCGGGAGGACACCGATCCGGCGCCACTCCGATGCCCGAATGCGGACGGGCATCCGGCGTTCCACGATCGAGCCACCGTCCTCCAGCCAGTGCACCGGTCCGTGATGGTCTTCGAAGAGCGTGTGCAGCACCCGCGTGTCGACCGTGCCGTCGATCCAGCGGTCGGTCTCCGTGCGTGTGGGACCGCTTTCGGCCGCGCCCTCCTCGATCGTGCGCACGCACACCGTTCCGCTCTCACCGCACGTCAGCGGCGGGGTCCCGCCCATCAGGAGCTTGGCCGGGCCGTCATGACCGCAGACCTCGATGACCGCCCACAGCGCGCCCTTGCCTCCACCAGGGTTCTCGTGCAGCAGACGCCACTGCAGGTGCGCGCCCGGATCCCCGTCGAGCCGCAGTCCGCGACTCACCGCCTCGACCGGCACCCTCCAGCCGAAACGGACCGGTTGCGGGTGATCGATCGAGAACGTCAGCAGGGTCTGGGCCAGGACACACGCGGCGAGGCAGCTCATCACGCCCCAGGTGTCTCCAGTCCGCAGAATGGTTGCGCAGACGTTCAGTCGTCCGCGGCGTCGTCCCAGATCGATCGGAAGGCCGAGCCGCCCTCGCGCATCCAGAGGAGGAAGCTGTCGTGGTACGGGGCGTGCAGAACGTCCTCCAGTTCCTGCCGCTCGAACCAGCGGACGTCCAGGATCTCCGCGCCGGCCCGAGGTTCCCCACGCCAGAGATCGACCGCGAAGAAGAACGAGCGCCACGCATACTCGCGCCGCCCCCGTCTCCGCTTCTCGCCCTCCTGGAAGAACAGGAACCGGGCATCCCCGACCGGCTCGACGCCGACCTCTTCGTCGAGCTCCCGCGTGAGCGCCTCGGGAAGGAGCTCGCCCGGCTCGACCTGCCCACCGGGCAGATCCCACGTCAACACGCTCCGGCCTCCGACCACGCGTCGGTTCTGGACCATCAGGATGTGGCCGTCCCTCTCGAGGACCCCGAAAGCGCCCACGAAGTCCGCGCGCCGCAGGTGAGGCTCCCGGAAGTCCTCGGGGTCGTGCGTCATGGCATCACCGCGGACTCGCAGGTCTTCACGCAGCGTGCGTAGATCGAGGAGAGCTGCGTGGCGACGCGCTGCGGATCGCAGTCCGCCACCAGGCGCGCCGCCCCAGGGCCCTCGGCGCGGAACGGCGCGTCGAGGAAACGCTGCAGGCCGTCGGCCAGACCGTCGAAGCCGGCGGCGGCGGGCACGAGCGTCGCGAGTCCCTCGTAGGCGGCCAGATCCGTGAGACCGGGCACCGTGAAGCCGAGCGTCGGAACGCCGAGCGAGGCGGCTTCGACCGCTACGACCGGGAAGCCCTCGCGTCGACTCGGCAGCACGAGGAGGTCCAGCGCCGCGAGGGCCGGGAGCACGCCGTGGATCGTCCCGAGGAAGTGCAGATTCGGCGGGGCCACGCGCCGGAGGGCGGGCTCCAGCGGGCCTCCGCCGAGGACGTAGGCATCGACCTCGGGGAACGCCGAAGCGAGGTCCACGAACCACTCGGGCCGCTTGATCGAGACCAGCCTTCCGACGAAGCCGATGGAAGGGTGCCCGGCTCGCCGACCGGGCTGTGCGGTCAACGCCCCGCGTTCCGGATCGACCGGCACCGCCGGAGGAACGACCTCGACGCCGCGCGCGATGCCGAGCTCCGCGAGCTCCCTGCGGCACGAGTGGCTGACGGCCACCGCCACGTCCCGCCGTCGGCCGGCCCATCTCTCCGCACGCGTGGCCAGCGACGAGGCGACGCGCCCGGCGTAGTCACGGACGACGAGGCCATGGAAGGTGTGGACGAGCGGGGTGCGTGCGGCCATGCACCCGACGATGCCCGCCTGGCTGGTGTGGGTGTGGACGACGTCGGGCTGCCATGCATCGAGGATGCGCCTCGCGGCGCGCACGGCGGCGAGATCACGGAGCGGAGAGACCCTCCGCGCGAGATCCGGAAGCTGGATGAACCCGCTCCGCCCGCGACGGACCGACTCCGGGTCGAGCCGCGGCAACCCTGCTGCCTCGAGGTCGACCGACGCCTCGTCGGGAGCGCAGACTCCGCAGACGAGGAGCGTCTCGACTCCCTGCGCGCGGTGCGCGTGCCACAGCGCCACTGCCTGCTTCGTCGGCCCTCCCAGGTTGGGGCGCGTCAGGAGGCGAGCGACTCTCAACCGAGCGTCTCCACGTGCATATCCACGTCCTCGGAGGCGCGCAGCGCGAGCTCGAGCGACGCGAGCACGAACAGCGGGTGACCCAGGTCGAATCGTCGCTGGCGATGCAGATCGAGCATGCGGCGCACACCATCCCCGCGGAGATGATCGCGTGCCAGCGTGCGTCGGTCACACAGCAGGTCCGGGAGGATGCCGTCGCCTCGGAAGGCCCGGTCCACGGGCGACGCGAAACCACGTTTCGGCTGGTCGAAGTGTCCGGGCGGCAGGCGGGTCGCGAAGGCGTCGCGGAGCGGCCGCTTTCCGAGGATCTGTCGACCCACCGGGGTGCAGACAGCGCGCGAGCGGGTCACGGCTGGATCGAGGAACGGGCAGCGGCCCTCGATGCTGGCCGCGAGCGTCGCCACATCGAGCTTGGGCAGCAGGTCACCCCGCAGATACGCGATCCGATCCACGATCCGCGCTCCCTCGAGGTGGGAAGTCCGTTCGGGAGCGAGGAGGTCGGTCAGTCCCGAGGAAGGGCGCGTCGTGCAGACCGCCCGGAGGAAGGCCGGCGGCGCCACCTCCAGCAGCGCGTCATAGGCGGGGCGTGTCGTCAGAGCGCGCCAAGCGCGCGCGCTCCGGCGCATCGACAGGCCTGGGCGCGGGAGCGGCAGGCGCATCCGTGGCAGCTTGGCGGCCGCACGGTGTCGGGGATAGCCGAGCAGGAGTTCGTCGGCGCCTTCCCCGGACAGCAGGACGCGGTGGCCGTCCTCGGCGGCACGTCGCGCCAACGCGTGCACCGCCACGACGGACGGGTCGGGCAGCGGCATCCCGTGCCACGCGATCAGCGAGGGCGTCGCGTCGAAGGCGTCGGTCCCCACCTCGAGCTCGACGAGGTCCATCCCGAGCTGGGAGGCGACGTCGCGTGCGCGCTGCGTCTCGTGGCCGTCTGCATCGTCGAGGCGGGCGTGGTAGGCGATCGGCAACCTTCGACCTTCGTCCTCTCGCCCCGCGTGGTCCGCGAGACACACCGCCAGGCATGCGCTGTCGATCCCGCCGGACAGGGCGAGTGCCACGGGAACCTCTGCGTCCGCGCACCGTGCCGTTGCCGCGTGAAGCGCGGCCTCGAACGGCTGCCCGCTGTGGCTCGGGGACGCGGCTTCGACCCGGCGCAGGGCACGCCCGCGCGGGGCGTGCCAGACGCCGGGGGGCAACAGCCGCAGACGCAGGCCGTTGGACTGGAAGACCCAGTCATCCTCCAGCACGAGGCCGAACCGCAGGAGTCTCTCCAGAGCCTCGGCTCCCGGACCCGACCACGCCTTCGCGAGGCCAGCCGCGGCGATGCGCGCCGCGGTCCGGGTCGATGCGTAGGCGAGCACCCGGTCCTCCGCGTCCTGGAGGATCCACAGTGGCTTCTCGCCCTCTGGATCGCGACCGAGCCAGAGATCTCCACTCTGCGGGTCGACGACGGCGAACGCGTGGGGTCCGGTCAGCCTCTCGAAGCCCGACGGACCATCCTGCTCGAGCGTGAGAAGCAGCAGCTCGGCATCGTTGTGTGTCTGCGGACGGCGGCGGCCAGCGTGGCGCGCCCATTCGGCGGCCGCCGACGTCACGGCGCCGTTCAGGGCCGCCAGGCGACCCGTGCGGCGGCACAGGATCGGCTGGTCCGCGGACGGATCCGAGATCCGGAGGCGCGCCACGCCCAACCACTGATCGCCGGCATCCGTGAGGACCAGCGCGTCCCGGCCGCGCCAGCGCAACGCCTCCAAAGCCGCCAGGGCCACCTGGCGGTCAGGACAGACAGACTTGCTGACACCGACGATCCCGCACACGGCGCGCAGCTTAGCCGCGCGGTCCACGGCGATCGCGTGCCGTGAGGCTCACTCCACGTGTGCGTAGAGCCACATGTGCCAACCGAACAGGAGCGCGTAGCCCACCATGACCACGGCGAGCCCGATCTTCGCGAACCGGAAGTTCTTCGCGATGGTCAGGACGGCCACGCAGAGTCCGATCCCGACGCTCTTCGCGAGGATGAACGGCTGCGTGCCCTCGCGGATGACCGCGTCCATGACCGGGTTGAGCTCCTCGCCCCCGATCGACAGGAAGAACATCGTGAACCACGCGTCGAGGAAGTTCAGAGCGATCACGGCCAGGACCACCAGGAACAGTCCTGGGCCATGGACGTCGACGAAGGCATCGTCGTTCTCGTGGGCCCGGCGACCGCCGGAGCGGCGCCGCCCGCCGAAGAACGTGTAGCGCGACAGCGCGGGCGTCGGGCGCATGCGCCGGTCGGGACCGACGTAGGCGCGCGCTTCGACCGCGGCCGCAACGAGACCGGGTGCTCGACCCGGCCCACTCCCCCCTGTGGTGCTCACGCGCGAGACTACCCCGCGGAACGCTGTCCGGCCGGCGCTTCGCGCACGTCCTTCGCGAAGCGGACTCGAAGTCCCGATCCCAACGCCGCATGCGCGGCAGTCCCGCATCAGGACCACACGTCAGCGGTCGTCCGACGCCCGCGGCCGGAACAGGACCTCGAGGACCTGCTCCCCCGCGGTGACCCGGTAGCCGTCCTCGATCGAGACGAGCACCGCGTCGGCGTCCGGTGCGGCGTGCACCAGCGCGAGCAGCCATGCCAACACGCCCTCGTCCTCGGGTCCGAGCGCGTTCCGTTGGCCCGGTGCGTCCTCGCGCTCCGGCGGCTTCCCATCCTGGCGGACCAACACGAGCGCACGTCCGTCCACCGTGCCGTCGAACCGCAGTCGACCGGCCGCGCGGTCGAAAGTCAGGGACCCTTCGAGGGTCCGAGACACCTCCCCCATCCGCATGCGGATCTCGATCCCGCCGTCGTAGCCACCCAGATCCGCCAGGGTCTCGGGTCTTTCCCCGCGCGAGCATGCGGCGGGCAAGAGGCCGAGGAGGAGCCAGGGAGTCCGGTTCACGTGCGTGCAGCGCATGATGCTTGCCCAGCATGCGGGCACGGACGGCTTCGGGCGAGTCGGGATCGACGGCGTCCCCACCCGCGCCCGGTGCTGTAGCTGGGGCCGCCCGTGCTCTAAGGTCCGCCGCCGTGCTCCCCGAAGTCGCGCTGAAGATCCGGGTCCAGGGCCGTCATCCCTGGTTCTACCGCAAGATGGTGCGCCGTCCCGAGCGCCCGATCCCGGCCGGCTCGGCGGTCCGCGTCGTCGACCGGGAGCGCCGTTTCGTCGGCGTCGGCTTCTACAACAATCGGACGGACCTCGCGCTGCGGATGCTCGCGCGCGCGGATGTCGGGGACCCGGACGGCTTTCTCCTCCAGCTGCTCGACGAGGCGATCGCGCTCCGCGACGACGTGCTGCGCCTGCCGGATCGCACGAACGGCTACCGCCTCGTCCACGGCGAAGGCGACGGCTTCCCCGGTCTGATCCTGGATCGGCTCGGCAACGCCATCGTCGCGCAGGTGTTCTCGCTGTGCATCCAGCAGCGGATCGAGGCCCTGGGCGAACACCTGCTCCGCCGATGGCCCGACGCCCGGCTGGTCCTGACCGTCGACGAGACCGCGCGCCAGCGCGAAGGCATGGAACGCGTGCCCGCGCCCGGTCGCGTCGATGTCGAAGTCGAGGAGCACGGCATCCACTACGCGGTTTGCGCAGGTCAGGGCCACAAGACCGGTTTCTTCGCGGACCAGCGCGATGCGCGCCAGCTCGTCCGTCGGTTGTCGAAGGGTCGCCGCGTCCTCGACCTCTGCTGCAACGCCGGTGGTTTCGGCATCAATGCAGCCCGCGGCGGAGCCCGCGAAGTCGTGGCGATGGACCTCGATGAGGACGTCGTCGCGATCGCGTCCGGCAACGCGCGCGCCAACCGCACGACCGTTCGTTTCGAGCACGGGGATGCGTTCGACGCGCTGCGGGACCTCCGCCCCGGCCGCTTCGATCTCCTGGTCCTCGACCCGCCCAAGTGGGCGACGGGGAAGGCCGAGGTCGAATCCGGGCTCGTGCGCTACCGGGACCTGAACCGACTCGCGCTCGAGGCCGCAGCACCCGGGACGCTGATCCTGACCTGCTCGTGCTCGGGCGCCGTCTCCGAGGGTGCGTTCCTCGCGACCCTCCGCGATGCCGCGAGCCAGGCCCGTCGCGACGTCCGCATCCTCGAGGTCCGCGGCGCCGGTCCCGACCATCCCGTGGCGCTGGAGTGTCCCGAGACGCGCTACCTGAAGGCCGTGCTCCTGGAGGTCCGCGGGACATGACCAGCGACGATCGGCGCGCGTCGGTGGACGATGCCGTGCTCCGCGCCGTCCTCGATCCGCCACCCACGCTCTGGTCGGGTCGCGAGGGCTTGCGGGATGCGGCGGTCCTCGCGCCGATCCTGACGCGTGCGGGCGAGGACTGGTTCCTGTTCACCCGCCGCCGCGACGACCTGAGGCACCACCCGGGCCAGGTCTCCTTCCCCGGTGGTCGAAGGGATGGAGCGGAGGACCCCGTGGCCTGCGCGCTCCGCGAGGCTCGTGAGGAGGTCGGGTTGCACCCGGACGAAGTGCGCGTGCTCGGTGGACTTCCGGCCCGTCCCAGCGTCGCGGGCTTCTGGGTGCAGGTCGTCGTCGCCCGCGTCGACGCGCCGTTCGAGGCGCTGACTCCGGATCCCGCCGAGGTGGCCGAGGTCCTCGCGTTCCCGCTGGAGCGCCTGCGGGATCCAGGCGCTTGGGAACTCCGGGAGCCCCGCGGCCACCCGGGTCGTCGGCCCAGCCCACACTTCGTGCACGGAGGTCAGGTTCTGTGGGGCCTGACCGCCCGTTTCACCCTCGACCTGCTGGAACGCCTGTTCGAGGACGCTCCGCGCCCGGGCAGGATCTGACCGGCTCTGCGGCAGCCGCACAGCGGCCGCCGAGCCAGCGAGTCCGCGACCGTCGGCTGACTCGGCCACAGCCGCGGACCGATCAGCCGCGGAGCGTCGCCCCGACTTCGG
>JBEAPQ010000478.1:0-13025 GCA_041164325.1 Planctomycetota bacterium
TCCTCGAACATCCCGCTGAGCCGCCCTTCCAGGTCGTCCATCTCGAGCGCAGCCTGCCGCTGCTCGTAGACGAACTTCCGCTGCTTGTCGGCGACCTCGTCGTACTCGATCAGGTTCTTGCGGATGTCGAAGTTGCGCGCCTCGACCTTCTTCTGCGCGCGCTCGATGCCGCGCGTGACCATGCCGCTCTCGATCCGCTCGCCCTCCTTGAGGCCGAGCTTCTCCATCATCGTCTTCACCCAATCCCGGGCGAAGATGCGCATCAGGTCGTCATCGAAGCTCAGGTAGAACTTCGACTCGCCCGGGTCGCCCTGACGACCACAACGACCGCGGAGCTGGTTGTCGATGCGGCGGGCTTCGTGGCGCTCGGTGCCGATCACGAGCAGACCGCCGAGGCTCTTGATCTCCTGCTGCTCCTGGGAGCAGGCCTCGCGCAGCTCGGCGAGCCGGGCCTTGGCCTCATCGGCCCCCGGTGCCCAGCCCTTGGACGCACACTCCATCTCGAGCAGGCGATCGGGATTGCCGCCGAGCACGATGTCGGTGCCACGACCCGCCATGTTCGTCGCCACCGTGACCGCTCCCTTGCGACCGGCCTGGGCGACGATCTCGGCCTCGAACGCGTGGCGCTTCGCGTTCAGGACGCTGTGCGGGATGCCCTTCGACTCGAGCAGGGACGAGAGCCGCTCCGACTTCTCGATCGACGTGGTGCCCACCAGGATCGGACGGCCCAAGCGGTGCTGATCGGCGATCTCCTCGATGATCGCGCCGTACTTGTCGTTCTCGCCGAGGTAGACGAGGTCGTCGACGTCCTGGCGGACCATCGGCCGGTTCGTCGGGATCGAGACCACGTCGAGCCCGTAGATCTTCGCGAACTCGGACGCCTCGGTGAGCGCCGTGCCGGTCATGCCCGCGAGCTTCTCGAACATGCGGAAGTAGTTCTGCAGGGTGATGGTCGCCAGCGTCTGCGACTCCTCCTGCGGCGTCATGCCCTCCTTCGCCTCGACGGCCTGGTGGAGACCGTCACTCCAGCGCCGTCCGACCATCAGACGACCGGTGAACTCATCGACGATGATGACTTCGACCTGGCCGCTGCGCTCGTTCTTCGCGACGACGTAGTTCTTGTCGCGCTTGTAGATGTGGTGCGCGCGCAGCGACTGCTCGAGGTGGTGCGGCCAATCCATGTTGGCCGGGTCCGCGTAGAAGCTGCCGACGCCGGCAAGCTCTTCCGCGCGCTCGATGCCCTCCTCGGTCAGCAGACACTGCTGCTCCTTCTCCTTGACCTCGAAGTGCTCGCCTTCCTTGAGCTGGCGGGCGATCCGGTCCGCCATCAGGTACTTCTCGGCCTTGCCCTCCGGAGGGCCGGAGATGATCAGCGGCGTGCGGGCCTCGTCGATCAAGATCGAGTCGACTTCGTCGATGATCGCGAAGTTGAGGTTCTTCTGGACCTGCTCCTCCGTCGACCACTTCATGTTGTCGCGGAGGTAGTCGAAGCCGAACTCGTTGTTCGTCCCGTACAGGATGTCGCAGGCGTACATCGGCTTGCGCTCCTGAGGCGGCATGCTCGACTGGATGGCGCCGACCGTCAGCCCGAGATACTCGAAGACGGGCGCCATCCAGTCCCGGTCGCGCTTGGCCAGGTAGTCGTTGACCGTGACGACGTAGACGCCCCGTCCGGACAACGCATTCAGCGCCGCGGGCAACGTCGCGACGAGCGTCTTGCCCTCCCCGGTGGCCATCTCCGAGATCTTGCCGTCGTGCAGGACCATGCCGCCGATCAGCTGTGAGTCGAAGTGGCGCAGGCCGAGGGTCCGCTGGGCCGCGACGCGGGTCAGAGCGAACACGTCGACCAGAGCGTCCTCGAGCGTGGCCTCCTCGGCCGCGATCCTGGCGCGCCATCCGGCGATCTCGGCTCGCACCTGTTCGGCGTCGAGGGCCTGCGCCCACGCCTCGCGGGCCGCGATCGCATCGACGCGGGGTTGGTAGGACTGGACGGCCCGCTGGTTGGCGGACCCGAACACCTTCTGCAGGCCCTTGCCGATCCGGCCGGGCAGAGCTCCGAAGTCGAACTTCATGGGAATCTTGGGCGAAGCGGGCCACCGCACAGCGGCTGACGCGCGACAGGGTTTCTTCGACGGATCGAGCCCTCGGCCTTTCCGAAAGCTCAGGCTGCCGGAGTCGACAGCCCCTTGGGCCCGCAACGGGCCGTGGCGTGGGGTACACCGGGATCACACCGGCGCCCTCCGCATCCCAGGGCCAAGACAGGCTGGGCTGGGCGAGAGCGCGGCGCGCTGCACCCAGACCGAGCCGGGCGCAGCGCCGGGGAGGCACCCCGAGCCCGTCGAGCGGGCTCGTCAGGCGTCGAGCGAGGGTGCACGCGGGGGCGGCCACGCGTGGCTGCGCGGCGATCGCGAGCGCGGCGCGGGACGGACCTGGACCGAAGCGCACGCCGGCTCCACGGCGGCCAGCTGCCCCATCCGGCGGACGACGACGCCGGACTCGACCTCGTCGGAGCGCAGGACAGCGACCGAGAACGCCTGGGCCGCGACGCCTGCGACTTCCCGGACCTCACGCGCCTGGCCGCCCAGGACGAGCAGCAGAAGGATCGTGACGACCATCGGGCCTCGATCCAGGGAGGCCTCGCCGCCGCGCACGGTGCTCCGGTTCCGCGTCACGGGGAGACCTCCGAACGCGCGCGAGGCCCCGAGCGCAGCACCCGATCGACCATTTCACAGAGCAGGGCTTCGCCGAACGGCTTCGCGAGGAAACCATCGGCGCGCCGCACATCGGCGACCGAGACCTTGCTCGACGTGCAGAGCAGGATCGGAATTCCCGCCGTCGCCGGGTCCGACCGCAGCGCCTCCAGCACTTCGAGCCCATCCATCTCCGGCAGCTCGTAGTCGAGGACCAGGAGGTCCGGGCGGAGCCGGTGCGCCGCTTCGACCGCAGCCGGGCCGTCGTGCACCTGGTGGACCTCGGAACCACGACGCTCGAGGATCCGCGCGACCGCCTCCGCGAGGTGTTCCTCGTCGTCGACGACCAGCACACGGCTCGCAGACATCGCCTGCGCCGGGGTCGTCGGGGCGACCGGGGAACGCCCGCACAGATCGCGGATCGTCGCCGCCGTCGGCAGCCCCAGCTCGAGGAAGCGGGCTTCGATCTTCCGCTTCATCTCGTTGTTGAACCGCCGCACGGCCTGCCACGCTTCGTAGTCCGGGAAGTCCGGCTTGATGTCGAGGTGATCGTGCGTGTCGACCGCGAAGTAGAACTCACCCGCCACGATGTGCTCCTGCATCAGGAGCTTCATGAACGGGTAGTTGCGGTTGCCGAGCCGCATCGTGAAGCGACGGAGTGCCGCCTCGTCCTCACCCCGGACCGACTCGCTCTGGAAGAGCCCCAGCACGGGCTCCCCCCCGGACGCGGGCTCGAGCGCGAGATCGGGCCGATCCCGACCCTTCGAGGCCGCCCCGTAGGCCAGTTCGAGGTACGCATCGATGGCGCGACTGACCATCGATGCGGTGAGTTCCTCGAGCTTCAACGAATCGGACCTCGGACGGGCGACAACCCGGGTCACACCGAGGCGCGGTGCGCCATGCCCAGGGCCGCGGCGGAGACGGGTCGAGGAGTGTAGCCCGGTGCCGCAGCCTGCGATACCCAGAGGTCCGCCCGGCGCACGCCGCACAGCCTGCCCCACGCGACGCTCTGCCCGTGGAGCGCAGGCGCTCAAGACGCCGCCTCGGCCACCTGCGGCTTGGGCTCCCGCCACAGCAGGACCAGGAGGAACAGCGCGCCGACCGTGATGCACGAGTCCGCGACGTTGAACGCCGGATACGCGTAGACCGGGTTCCGCTCCTCCCCGACGTAGAAGTAGAGGAAGTCGCGCACGCCCCGGTCGGGCATGAAGAAGTTGTCGTAGAGGTTCCCGATCGCGCCCGAGAAGATCAGGCCGAGCACGAACTGCTGGAAGCGCTGCGCACGTCCCGCGCCGGCCACGAACCACAGGAGGACTCCGAGGGCCACGCAGCGGAGCACCATCAGCCCCCACGTGAAGTCCTGCCCGAGCCCCCAGACGGTGCCCGTGTTGCGGAAGCGGACCAGCGAGAAGCCCAGCGGCTCCGGCAGGAAGTCGAACGGCACGGTGCGCGTGTCCCGCCCGACGTATTCGAAAGCCGCCCACTTCGACCACAGGTCGAACGCCACCCACAGCGGCACCGGAATCCAGAACCATGCCTTGCCACGGAACAGATGACGCGGCTCCGCGTCGGGCTCTTCGGTGGTCGCGGTCATGGGTGGGTCAGCAGGCGTCGAACCCGGGCGCGGCCTGAGCCGCCCACGGTCCTTCGGAGAGTCCGGGCTCGCGCGAACTCGCCCTGGAATCACGCGCTCTCGCGCCGCTCTTCCTCTTCCTTGTGGCGGACGCAGTAGCGGGCTTCGGGCAGATACTCGAGCCGCGGCTTGGGGATCCACACGTCCCCCTTCTTCATCCGGCCTTCTTCGGCCTCCTCGAGGCACATCGGGCAGGCGCCGTAGGCCCACTCACCCTTGCCGTCGAGCCGGTCGAGAGCCTCCTCGATCAGGCCGATCGTCTCCTCTTCGTTCTCGATGAGCCCGAGGAGGAACGCCTGGTCGTAGTTGTCCGAGCCGTGGTCTCCGAGGTGGTCGACCGAGGCATCCTGCTCCGAGGCCTGGAGCGCCTCCTCGCGCATCGACCCGACATCGCCCTTGAGGACGGAGAGTCGGGCCAGCAGCAGCTTGCGATACTTGTTGAGCTCGGCCTTGGTGGGCTTTGGCATCGGCGCTTCCGGATACTTGGAGAGCAACGCAGGAAACACTGCGCGGATGCTGCGATGCGCCCGCGCAGAGGACGACTCGCCTCCTGGGAGGCCGGCCCGAAGCGCCTCGCTCCATCTTCCAGGCCCCCCTTGGCGAGGGATTCCCGGTCTGCGACGGGTTCGCACGACGCGCGTCGTTCCGTTCGAGGGGCGAAGACGTTAAGCTCCGCCCGCGACCCGGTCAAGCCGGACGACCGGCGCGGTTCGCCCGCCTGACGAACCGCACCGCGGCCCCTCCCGACCCCGGAGGACGTCCGCTCGGGGACCCCGAAAGCTCGACACCATGGGAAGTTCGGCGCAGACCAAGCCCGGTGTCCTGCTGGCCGAGTTCCTGGTCTACCTGGGCGCTGAGCTGCAGCTCTCGCCGCACACCGTCGCGGCCTACCGCAGGGATCTGGAGGCCCTCCTCGCGGGCTCGGAAGACCTGCCCGACGCCGCCGGCATCCGGGCCCACCTCCGGGACCTCGGCCGGGACCACGCGCCGGCTTCCGTCGTCCGGGCGATGGCCGCGATCCGCGGGTTCTTCCGGTTCCTCCACGCCGAAGGGCTGATCCCGGCCGACCCGGCCGAGGGCCTGCTCGGCGCCCGCACCGAGCAGCGTCTGCCCAAGGCTCTCGGACGCGCGAACACCGAGCGCCTGCTCGCCGCGTTCTCGGGCGATGGGCCGCTCGACATCCGGAACCGCGCCCTGCTCGAGGTCCTCTACGCGACCGGGTGCCGCGTGAGCGAGCTCATCGGGCTCGAGCTCGGCAGCCTCGTCGACCCCCACGAGTTCCTGCGCGTGATCGGCAAAGGGCAGAAGGAACGCCTCGTGCCCCTGTCGCCGCGGGCCCGCGCGACGATCGACGCCTACCTCGCGCGTGTGCGTCCCGGGCTCGCCATGCGCAGCAAGCGCCCGACCGACGCGCTGTTCCTCTCCAAGAACGGCCGCCCCCTGGACCGCGAACGCGTCTGGCAGGTCGTCAAGGCGGCCGCCGAGCGCATCGGCCTCTCCGTCGCGTGCTCCCCGCACGCACTCCGCCACTCGTTCGCGACGCACCTCGTCGAGGGCGGCGCGGACCTGCGCTCCGTCCAGGAACTCCTCGGGCACGCTTCGCTGTCGACGACCCAGGTCTACACGCACGTCGACCGGGACAGGCTCCGTTCCGTCCACGAGCGCTTCCACCCCCGCGGCTGAACGGCAAGCCTAGTCCGGGCCACGTTCCGACGGGGGAGCCTCGCGCAGCGCATCGTGGATCCGGGCCGCGACGTCCGGGGGAACCCCTGGCACGGCGCGGATCGCCTCCACGGTTGCGTTCCGCAGCGCGCCGAGCGATCCGAAATGCCGCAGCAGCGCGCGGCGACGCGCCGGCCCCACGCCAGGAACCCCATCGAGGACGTTCGTGAAGGAACCCCGCAGCTTGCGGTGGTATGTGATCGCAAAGCGGTGGGCCTCGTCCCGGATCGCTGCGCAGAGCAGCATCTCGGGGCTCGCGTCGGCCAGCGGGAACGGCAGCGCCCGGCCCGGCACGAAGATCCGCTCCGACGTCCGCTGCCGCGCATCCCCCTCACCCCGGAGCCGGCTCTTGGCGAGGCCGACGATCGCAAGGTCCGTGGCGGTGAGACCTGCCGCCTCGGACCCGCGGAGCGCGGCGGCCAGCTGCCCGGCCCCGCCGTCGACGATCAGCAGGTCGGGCAGCAGGTCGTCGACGTCCTGCGAGCAGCGCAGCAGACTGCGGCGGACCGCCTCTTCCATCGCCGAGAAGTCGTCCCCAGCGTGCTCGGCCGAGATGCGGATGCGGCGGTAGGAAGCCTTGTCGGGCTGGCCGTCCAGGAACACGACGCGGGACGCGACCGTGTGCCGCCCCTGGATCGTCGACACGTCGATGCAGTGGATGCGCTGCGGCGGCTCCGCGAGATCCAGCAGCTGCGCGAGGCGTTCCGCCGCGTCCTCCCGATCGTTCGCAGCCGACGCGTGCTGGGCCGCCGAGAGGCGCGCGTTGTCCTCGGCCATCTCGAGGTGGCGGCGACCCGCGCCCCGCTGCGGCACCCGGATGCGGACCGCTGTGCCCCGCTTCTCGGAGAGCCAGTCCTCGAGCACGCCCGCGTCCTCGGGCGCGGTCGGCACCAGGACTTCGACCGGGACGAAACGATCTCCGGCGTAGAACCGCGCAAGCAGGTCTCCCAGGAGCAGCTCGTCCGGCAGCTCGGTCCGCAGGTCGAACCGCTTCGCACTCTCGAGGCGTCCTGCACGGAACATCAGCACCGCGACGACCACCCGGCCGGACTCGCCGCGGTGGACGCCGATCGCATCCTGGTCTCCATCCCCGACGACGACCGACTGCTGCTCGCCCACCGCCTGGAGCGCTTCGATCTGGAGCTTCAGCGCATGGGCGCGCTCGAACTCCAGGCTCTCGGCGGCGCTCTCCATCTCTGCGCGGAGCCCCCGCAGCAGGCCAGTCGCCCGCCCGCGGAGCACCTCCTCCGCGCGGTCGAGGAGCGCGCTGTAGGCATCGGGATCGACGAGCCCCACACAGGGAGCCGGACAGCGTCCGATCTGGTGCTTGATGCAGGGCCGACTCCGGTTGCGGAAGACGCCATCCTTGCAGTCGCGCAGCGGCACGACCTTGTGCAGCAGGGCGAGGGTCCGGCGCACGGACTTGGCCGACGCGAACGGACCGAAGTAGTCCGCACCGTCATCCCGTCGCCGGCGGACCAGTCGGAACCACGGCCACGCTTCCCGGCGATCCAGCCGCAGCATCAAGAACGTCTTGTCGTCCTTGAGCTTGATGTTGTAGGCCGGCCGCCTCCGCTTGACGATCGTGTCCTCGAGCAGCAGGGCCTCCTGCTCGGTGCGCACCGCGACGAACTCGACATCCTCAGCATCACGCTCGAGGAAGCGCAGGAGCGGCCGGCCGTCACCGCCCGGACGCAGGTACTGACGCACCCGGGCGCGCAGATTGGTGGCCTTGCCCACGTAGAGCACCCGGCCACCGGACCCCGTGAACACGTAGACCCCGGGGCCCGTCGGGAATCGCGCCACCTTGGCGACGATCGAGTCCTTCACAGCAGCTCCAGCTCGAGCTTCTCCAGACGGAAGATCTCGTCACGCAGCCGGGCCGCCTGCTCGAACTCGAGCTGCTTGGCCGCGGTCAGCATGTCCTGCCGCAGTTTCGCGACGTGCTCGACGAGCTGCCGACGGTCCTGGATGCCCGACACCGGCCCCGCCGTCGTCGCCGCCCCCACATCCTTGCGGCTGCCGCTGCGCTTCGTCGCCTTCCGTCCCCTGCGAGGCGATTCGGTGTCCTGGACCTGCTCCGCTTCGAGAAGGAGGTCGCGCACCGCCTTGACGACCGTGCGCGGCGTGATGCCGTGCTCCTCGTTGTAGGCGGTCTGGCGCGCGCGACGTCGCTCCATCTCCTCGATCGCGCCGCGCATCGAGTCGGTCATCCGGTCGGCGTAGAGGATGACGCGCCCGTCCACGTTCCGGGCAGCGCGCCCGCAGGTCTGGATCAGCGAGGTCTTGCTGCGCAGGTAGCCCTCCTTGTCGGCATCGAGCACCGCGACCAGCGTGACCTCGGGTAGGTCCAACCCCTCACGGAGGAGGTTGATCCCGACGAGACAGTCGAAGACCCCAAGCCGCAGGTCGCGGATCAACGCCGTCCGCTCCAGGCTGTCGATGTCGGAGTGCAGGTATCGGACACGGATGCCGACGTCGCGGAAGTAATCGGTCAGGTCCTCGGCCATCCGCTTGGTCAGCGTCGTGATCAAGACACGCTCACCACGCTCTGCACGGGCACGGACTTCGCCGAGCACGTCGTCGACCTGCCCGCCCGCCTTGCGGATCTCGACGGGAGGATCCACGAGGCCGGTCGGACGCACGACGAGCTCGACCACGCGCTCGGTGCTCTTGTCGATCTCGTACTCCCCGGGAGTCGCCGACACGTAGACGACCTGGTTCTGCAGGTCGACGAACTCGTCGAACGTCAGCGGTCGGTTGTCGAGTGCGGACGGCAGACGGAACCCGAACTCGACGAGGTTCTGCTTCCGCGCGCGGTCACCACGGAACATCCCGCCCGCCTGCGGAACCGCCACGTGACTCTCGTCGACGAACATCACGAAGTCGGACGGGAAGTAGTGCAGCAGCGTCGCCGGCGGTTGGCCTGCGGCACGACCGTCGAGGTGCCGCGAGTAGTTCTCGATGCCCTGGCACATGCCGGTCGCACGGAGCATCTCGAGATCGTGGCGTGTCCGCTGCTCGATCCTCTGCCGCTCCAGCAGCTTCTTCTTGGACTCGAATTCGACGATCCGCTCTTCGAGTTCGGCTTCGATCGAGTCACAGGCAGCCAGCAGCCGATCCTGCGGGGCGACGTAGTGCGACGTCGGGTAGATCGTCACCTCGTCCAGCTCCTCGACGATCTCGCCGCGGAGCGGGTCGATGCGGTAGAGGCCGTCCACGTCGTCCCCGAACAGCTCGATGCGCAGCGCATACTGCTCCTCGTAGACCGGGAAGACCTCGATCACATCGCCCCGGACCCGGAATCGCCCCGGCGCGAAGTCGACGTTGTCGCGGCGGTACTGGATCGACGCGAGACCGCGGAGCAGGGCATCCCTCTGGACCTCCTGGTCACGACGGACGCGGACCGAGAGCTCGCGGTAGTTGTCCGGGGACCCGAGACCGTAGATGCAGGAGATCGACGCGACGATGAGCACGTCCCGCCGCTCCATCAGCGAGCGCGTCGCCGAGTTGCGCATCCGGTCGATCGCTTCGTTGATCGTCGCGTCCTTCTCGATGTAGGTGTCGGTCGTCGCGACGTAGGCTTCGGGCTGGTAGTAGTCGTAGTAGCTGACGAAGTACTCGACCGCGTTGTCGGGGAAGAACGACTTGAACTCGGAGTAGAGCTGGGCCGCGAGCGTCTTGTTCGGCGCGAGGATCAGCGCGGGCCGCTGGATGCTCTCGACGACCTTCGCGATCGTGAAGGTCTTCCCCGAACCGGTGACGCCGAGCACCGTTGAGTGCCGTGCCCCCTGTTCGACCCAGTGGGCGACATCACGGATCGCGGCCGGCTGGTCTCCCGCCGGCTCGTAGTCCGTCACCATCCTGAAGCGCCGCATCCGGGTCATCCTGCACCAGGCCCGTGCGGCGTTCGACAACCGCGCCGCGCACGGATGCGCACGTCAACGCACCAGATCGACGGGCTCTTTGTGTCAGGTTGACACCCCGTCGCGCGCGAGGATACCTTGATCCGCCGTTCCGCAAGCCCTGCCCGCCAGGAGATCACGATTCGTGGCAACCAGACGCCGATCCACCGCGGGTAGTGGCCAGAGCCGCTCTTCCGCCTCTCGGGGCCGCTCGACAGCGGGCGGTGCCCGTGCCCGCGCGACCCGCAACAGGGATTCCCGCGAGGGCCGCCGCACGGTCGGCTGCCCGTCCTGCGGCACCGAGTATCGGGTCCCGGACGACCTGCTCAGCGAGCAGATGACGTGCCAGAGCTGCGGGAGGGCGTTCGTCCCGAGCGCGGTCAGCACGCGCAGTGCGCGCAAGCAGAACAACGCCCAGCCGTTCATCCTCGGCGGCGCGCTGCTCGCCTTCATGATCATCGGGCTGGTCCTGATCTCGGGCGGCAAGAAGGAGCCGGTCCAGCAGACCCAGGAGCGTCCGCGGACCGTCGAAACCGGCATGAAGAACAGCCGCGTCCGCGACGTGGCCGAGTGGGCCGAGGCCCTCGCTTCGGGCAACCGCTTCAAGCTCTCGTCGACGACCGACGTCGGCCCCTTCGTCGCCTTCTTCGAGATCGGCCTCGTCGACGGCACCGCGGCCGACCGCGAGCGCCTCGTCCTCGATCGACTCCTGGACGACCCGAAGACCGCCGTCCTCCGGGACAGCTACGTCAGTGTCGGCAAGATCGACCGGGACGCAGCGGAAGCCGACAGGGGCACCGTGCGCCTCGACCTGTCGATCAAGGAGGACGCCCAGAAGCGCTGGTCCCAGCCCACCGCGACCTACGACGTGTCGTTCCTCGTGCAGGGCGGTCGCGCCAAGGTGTCGGGCTTCACAGCGATCTACGAGCCCCCGCCCCGCGCAGAACCCAAGGCTCGGGGCCCCCGGCCGGTCAAGCACGACGTGATCGGCGACGCGACATCCGTCGAGCGCGACTACGGCGGCGTGAAGACGACCATCCGCGAAGCCGAACTCAAGCCGCTTCCACACATGGAGGGCACGTCGCCGGACGTGCAGGCGAAGATCGACGCCCACATCGCAACGCTGATCGACCTGGAAGGATCCGGGGGAGCGTCCAACACGGCCTCGCGCCGCCTCAAGGAGATCGGCAAGCCCGCTGTGCCCCGCCTCCTCAACAAGCTCTACGAGCTGGTGGTCGGCAACGGGGCCTCGCTGCGTGACCAGCACACCGTGCTGCAGATCCGCCGCGTGACCATGGGACTCGAGGACGTCACCGGTCAGCGTTTCGGCTTCGATCCGTCGGTTCTCGAATCACAGACGTCGAGCCAGGACTACCGCCTGTCCTCGCTGCGCCAGTGGTACGGATACTGGGCGGACAACCACTGGCGCGAGGATTGGCGACTCGGTGTCGACGAAGGCGAAGACCCGTTCGCCGAGAAGCCCGGAGAGCCAGCCAAGAAGCGCTGACGCACGCGCCGTCCCCACCCAGCCCCCACCCACTCACGGCCGCTGTGCTCGCCGCTCACGCGAGACGGCGGCCCCTCGCACCCTTCCGCATCCTCGGAGACCCAACATGTCCGTCCTCCAGATCGTGTGCCAGAACTGCGGCGCCAAGTACAAGCTCCCCGAGTCGTTCCCGGGCGACAAGGCGAAGTGCAAGGCCTGCGGAGCCGTCATCGACGTGGCTGCCCAGCGCGGCGGCGGCGGCGAAACCGGAGCAGCCGCTCCCAAGCCTGCGGCGGTCAAGCCGGCCGCGGTGAAGCCAGCAACGGGCAAGTCGGCTGCACCGCGTCCAGCACGCGCGGCGTCGGAAGGCCGCAGCGCCGCGGGCAAGGGCACGACCAACTCTGCGGGAGCATCCGGCCGCCGCGGAGCCGGGGCCACGAGCGCGGCGAGCAGCTCTCGTACCGGACGTGCCGCCGGCGGCCGCCGCGGCGCGGCCGACGCGGAGACCAAGAAGAAGGGCAACCCCGCCCTCCTGATCGGCGCTGTGGTCGTCATCGTCGCGATCGTCGTCGGCGTTCTGATGTCCGGCGGTGACAAGCCCGATCCCGCGGAGACGCAGACCGCGCAGGGTGTCGATGCCACGAAGCCTGCGGACACGGCGGCGCCCTCCCAGACGCCCGAACCGCAGGCCGAAGAGGCCGCACCGGCCGCGGATCAGACGCCGGCCGCAGTCACGCCACCGGCCGATGAAGCCGCGAAGGAAACGCCTGCTCCCAAGAGCGAGCCGGCCAAGCCAACGCCTTCACCCGCGAAGACGGAGGTCACCTCCCGCGCGGATGTCTTCGACCCGAAGACCCTGGCCCCTCTCGAATACCCCGCCGAAGTCGACGCCGCCCTGCAGACCGAGATCGAAGGGCTGCTGCAGGACATGGCGGATGGCGGCGTCTCCGGCATCCGGGCGAAGGGTCGGCTCGAGGAGATCGGTTGGGCCGCGCTCTTCGGGATCATCAACCGCCTGCGGACCATCGACTACTTCGACTCCTCCGAGTCGATGTCTGCCTACGAACTCAACCGCCTGCTCGAGGCGATGGCGGTCGGGATCAACGTGGGCTATCGCCCGCCCCAGATCGGCGAGGACCAGTCGCTCGAGGACATCGACTGGAACGCCAAGACCGTGAAGGCCTGGACCCGGCTGCCGGCGAAGTACCCGACGCCCGAGGACTTCGACCGGCTGCGCCAGAACCGCCAGACCCGCAACCAGGGACGCTGAGCGTGGCCCAGCGCTCGAAGATTCTGGGGCGAGGCCTCCTCGCGCTCGCCGCAACGCTCCCGCTCGCGGCCTACGCCAGCCTCCCCCCGCAGGGCACGCGACCGCCCCTCGGCGAACGCCTGGGGAGCGCGGCGCAAGCGTTCCTCGCATCCCTGGACGACGAACAGCGGGCCGCGGCGTCCCTGCCGTTCGAGGGCGCGGAGCGCACGAACTGGCAGTTCGTGCCCGGGATCTATCCGGGCGTCCGGCTCGGCTCGCTCGGTCTCGACCAGCGTCGGCTCGCCTGGCGCCTCCTGGAGACGGCCCTCAGCAGCCAAGG
>JBEAPQ010000479.1:0-2506 GCA_041164325.1 Planctomycetota bacterium
TCGGCAACTCCGGGCCGCTGCCGGACCCGGTCCGCGCAGCGATCCACGAGGGCGAGCTCGTCGCCGCGTCGGTCCTGAGCGGCAACCGCAACTTCGAGGGCCGCGTGAACCCGGACGTGAAGGCCAACTACCTCGCGTCCCCGCCGCTCGTCGTCGCCTACGCGCTGGCCGGCACGGTCGACATCGACCTCGCGAACGACCCGATCGGCCAGGATGCATCGGGCCAACCGGTCCATCTGCGGGACATCTGGCCGACGATGCAGGAGGTCAAGGACACGGTGCGCAGCTGCGTCACCGAAGAGATGTTCCGGACCCGCTACTCCGACTCTGCGGGCCCGAAGGCCTGGCAGGCGATCGACGTCGAGGGCAGCGAGCTCTACGCGTTCCAGGACGACAGCACCTACATCCAGGAGCCGCCGTTCTTCCTCGAGATGGAGCGTGACCCGAGCCCGATCCAGCCGATCGAAGCCGCCCGCTGCCTCGTCAAGGTCGCGGACTCGGTGACGACCGACCACATCTCGCCCGCAGGGTCGATCAAGGCCGACAGCCCCGCCGGCAGGTTCCTGCAGGAGCAGGGCGTCGCCCCGGCCGAGTTCAACAGCTACGGCGCGCGCCGCGGCAACGACCGCGTCATGACGCGCGGCACGTTCGCGAACATCCGGCTCCGCAACCAGCTCGCGCCCGGCACCGAGGGCGGCGTCACGCGCCACCTCCCCACCGGCGAGCAGATGTCGATCTACGACGCGTCACAGCGCTACCAGGAAGCAGGCACGCCGCTCTGCGTCCTGGCTGGCAAGGAGTACGGCACGGGTTCCAGCCGTGACTGGGCGGCCAAGGGCACGATGCTGCTCGGCGTGCGCTTCGTGCTCGCCGAGAGCTACGAGCGCATCCACCGCAGCAACCTCGTCGGCATGGGCGTGCTGCCGCTCCAGTTCCTGGAAGGCCAGAGCTCCGCATCGCTCGGACTGACCGGCGACGAGAGCTTCTCGGTGGCGGTCGACGATCACGTCGCGCCGCGCCAGCTGCTGACGGTCACCGCCACGCACCCGGACTCCGGGGCCACGACGACGTTCGAGGCGCTGTGCCGGATCGACACTCCGGTCGAGGTCGACTACTACCGGAACGGCGGCATCCTCCAGACCGTGCTGCGCAAGCTGCTGCGCTGAGACTCGCGGGCCGCTGGTCCGGAACGGGCATCAGCGGCGTTCCGGCGAGCCGGGCGGCGGCGATCCGCGGCCCGGCTTCAGCCGACCTTCCAGGTCTCGTGGCCGGCCAGCAGCTCGGCCATCGACTCCTGGCGCTTGGCGCGCGCCGCGGCTACCTGGCCGACGACGTCGTCCTCGAAGGCCGGCCGGTCGATGTCACGGAAGACACCGATCGGCACCGGAAGATCCGCCTCGGATGCGGACGCCAGCGCCATGGCCGCGGCCGGACTCGTCGCCTGCTCGTCCCAGACCGACAGGCCTTCGTGGGCAGAATCGACGATCTGCGGCACGAACTGCCCATCGAACGAGACGGCCTTGCTGCCGTCGACGCCGAACCGCAGCGGCTGGCCGTGCTGCATCTCGACCACGCGGTCGCTGCGGACATCCTTCTCGGTGAAGCCCCGGAAGGCCCCGTCGTTGAAGATGTTGCAGTTCTGGTAGACCTCGAGCAGCGCGGTGCCGCGGTGGGCGTCCATCCGCTCGATCATCGAGATCAGGTGCGGCGCGAAGATGTCGACCGAACGTGCGACGAAGGTCGCACCCGCTCCGAGCGCCAGCGCGATCGGCGAGAACGGTTCGTCGAGCGAGCCCATCGGCGTCGACTTCGTCCGCTTGCCCTTCTCGGAGGTCGGCGAGTACTGCCCCTTCGTCAGGCCGTAGATCCGGTTGTTGAACAGGATGATCTTGAGCCCGACGTTCCGGCGCAGCGCGTGGATCAGGTGGTTACCGCCGATCGACAGCGAGTCGCCGTCCCCGGTGATGACCCAGACGTCGAGGTTGGGGTTGGCGAGCTTCGCGCCGGTCGCCACGGCCGGCGCACGGCCGTGGATCGTGTGGAACCCGTAGGTCTCCATGTAGTACGGGAAGCGGCTCGAGCAGCCGATGCCCGAGATGATCACCGTCTCGTGGAGCTTCTTGCCGAGGTTCGCGAACGCGGTCTGGACCGCGTTGAGGATCGCGTAGTCCCCGCAGCCCGGACACCAGCGGACATCCTGGTCGGACTTGAAGTCCTTCTTCGTCAACGGAGCTGGAACAGCAGTCATCGTGCGATCTCCCCGAGCGCCTGCTCGATGCGGGCCTCGATCTCCTGGCTCGTGAAGGGCTGCCCCTGGACCTTCGTGAAGGGCGCCGCGTCGACGAGGAACTGTGCGCGGATCAGCAGGGCCAGCTGGCCGCCGTTGAGCTCGGCGATGATCACCTTGCGGAACGACCGCAGCAAGTCAACGAGGTTCGGCGGGAACGGGTTCAGGTGGCGCAGGCAGACCGCGCTGACGGCGTGCCCCTGCTTCTGGAGTCGGATG
>JBEAPQ010000480.1:0-5510 GCA_041164325.1 Planctomycetota bacterium
GTCGAAGCCGCCGGGCCGGAAGGCACGGCCGGCCTCCGCCGGGACGTCGCTGCTGGGTCTACGGTGGGCGGGTCCCTGGCCGGGGGGGCTCCGGCAGATCGGGCCCCGGCTCCAGGAGCCACGTCCGCCGCGGCGAAGCCGGTCACCTGGCAGGAGCTGCCCGATGCGGACGCGGTCACCCGGGCCGGCAAGGTCGAAGAGGAGAAAATCCTCTCGGATCTCGGCTTCTTCCTGATAGCCTACCCGGCCCTCGAAGACGGGCTGTCGCTCCAGAAGGCGCGTCGGCTGGCGGTCTGGCTCCGGGAGCAAGGTCTCCCGGACACCCGGATGCGCTACCTCCCGCACGACAGCGGCTCCTACTTCTTCGCGGTGATCTCCTACACCTCGAACGAGCGCGCCGCGCGCGACCTCGAACTGCTCCAGAGCCTGGACTTCTCACCCTTCGGTGGGGAACTGGCCGACAAGATCAGCTCGATGCGGTCTCCGACCGACCTGCGGGCGCTCGCACGCAAGAAGTCCTGAACGCCACCCCTTCGGCGTTCCCCTCCGACACCTCCTCCGATGTCCATCCACTCCAGCCTGAAGATCTCCGGCAACATGCGCGGCCAGCGCAACGTCTGGTCCCGCGTCGAGCGTCTCGCCGTCCTCAAGCGCGAAGGGCGCTGGTCGGACGGCGACTCGGTGATCGGGCTCCCGAAGGTCCGCACCCAGTTCAAGGTCAAGAGCAAGAAGCAGCTGAAGGCCGAGATGGCCGCGGCGCGCGAAGCCGGCAAGGAAGAGAAGGGCAAGAAGAAGTGAGGCCAGGGTCCCCGGAAGTCATCCGGGGCTCGGCTCGGTCTTGCTGGGCGCGCTGCGCTGGGTGAGGCATCCTGCATGCGGGAGCGACGGTCCATCCGGTCGTTCCCGCGCTGCGTTTCGGGGATCGCGCGCCATCGCCCCCTCGACTTCGGCCGCCCCGTTCGCACCGAGGCGAAACACCGTCGGCCGCTCCCGACTTCTGGCTCGGCACACCGCGACGTCGCCGGCCCCGGGGCCTGGGACAGCCGGATTCGCCGGCCGGTCAACACCCGCGCGTGGGCCGCTGCCGCGCGCTGCCCGCGAAAAGGGGTAGGAGGAATCGCATGAAGGATCGTCTCGCCGCGCGCGTCCGTGACCTGCAGCCGAGCGGCATCCGCCGTGCCTTCGAGCTGATCGCGACGATGGAAGACCCGATCAACATGTCGATCGGGCAGGCCCACTACGACCCGCCGCCAGAACTCGTCGAGGCGGCATGCCGTGCGATGCGAGACGGCGCCAACCGCTACACGGTCACGCAGGGCATCCCCGAGCTCAATGAGCGCATCCTCGCCTCGCTCGCGGCGCGCTCCGGGCACCGGCCGGAGGCCTCGTTCGTGACGTCGGGGGTCTCCGGTGGGCTGATGCTGACGTTCCTCGCGCTGCTCGACCCGGGCGACGTGATCCTGCTGCCGGACCCCAACTTCATGATGTATCGGGTCCTGGCCGAGCTCTGCGGAGCAGAGGTCCGCTACTACGACCTCTACCCGCACTGGCAGCCTGACCCGGCCCAGATCGACGCACTCGTCGACGAGCGGACGAAGATCGTGTTCCTCAATTCGCCGTCGAACCCGACCGGCGGCGTCCTCTCGCAGGACGCCGTCGACGCGATGGTCGCGGCCGCCGCGCGGGTCGGGGCATTCGTCGTCGCCGACGAGATCTACGACGCGTTCGTCTACGACGGCGCCCTGCCCTCGCCGCTCGGGGCCTACGATCGCGTCATCCAGCTGGGTGGCTTCAGCAAGACCTACGGGATTCCCGGCTGGCGCATGGGCTACGCGACGGGCCCCGCGGCGATCCTCGATCGCATGCAGACGCTGCAGCAGTTCAGCTTCGTGTGCGCGCCCGCACCGTTCCAGGTGGCGGTCGCTCGCGTCGCGTTCGACCTCGACATGGGTGGCTACGTCCAGGAATACCGGGCCAAGCGCGATCGACTCGTCGCCGAGCTCGATCCTGCCTACCAGCTGACCCCGCCCGCCGGCGCGTTCTACGCGTTCCCGTCGCTGCCGGGTCGGGCGGGAGGCAAGGAATTCGTCGAGGCCGCGCTCGCCGAACAGCTGATCCTCGTGCCGGGGAGCGGGTTCTCGCGTCGCGACACGCACTTCCGCCTGTCCTTCGCGGTGTCGGACGCGGATCTCGGGCGGGGCATCGAGGTCCTCAACGAGCTCGCGGGGCGATTCGCGTGAGCGCGCGCGCGGCACTGATCGAGATCTTCCACTCCGTGCAGGGGGAGGGGCGCTTCGTCGGTGAGTCGATGGCGTTCCTCCGCGTGGCGACCTGCCCGATCCGCTGCCGCTACTGCGATACGAAGCAGAGCTACCGTGCCGCGGCGGCGTTCCGCGTCGAGGGTGCGGAGCCGGAGCCCAACCCCGTGTCGGCGATGCGTGCGGCGGCACTCGTCGAGTCGGTCGCGCTGCGCTCGCCGTTCCACGCGGTCGGCCAGCCGATCCGCGTGTCGGTGACGGGGGGTGAACCCCTCGTCTATCCGGACTTCGTGGCCGAGCTCGGCGAAGCGCTCGAAGGGCGTGCGCTCCTGCATCTCGAGACGGCGGCCCTCGACGCGGACGCGCTCGGTCGGGTGCTCCCCGTCCTCGCGCACCTGAGCGCCGACTACAAGCTTCCGGGGACGCTCGAGGAGGGTGACCCGCGGCCCGCGCACGTCGCCTGTCTGCAGCGTGCGGTCGGCCGCGCGGAGCTCTCGATCGACGTCAAGCTCGTCCTGGTGCCGGGTCTGTCGGACGACGTCCTCGACGAAGCGCTCACCGACCTCGCTCCGTTTGCGGAGCGCATCCTGCTGATCCTCCAGCCCGTGACTCCCCTGCCCGGCTGCCCGGTACCGCTCCCGACCGACGATCTCGCGCGCTGGGCGCGGGCCGCGGGGCGGCGTGGGTTCCGCTTCCGCGTGATCCCGCAGACGCACAAACAGCTCGGCGTCGATTGAGTCGGGGAGAGAGTGCGGGGTTCCTCGGCGGGGCCGATCTGCGTCGCGCTTGGGTTAGTCTGGTCGCTCCTCGATGCTGCGCGGCGGGCCGAGCCCCTGCTCCTCCGCCAGCGTGGGGTGCCGAAGCATGCTCCGCACGACTGCCCTCGCCCTGTTCGTCCTGGTCACGCTGTTGACGTGCGCGCTGGACTCGGCGCGTGCCCAGGAGGCCGAGCCGTCTGCGCCGTCCTGCAAGGACTGCGGTTCGAACGGGGTGCGTGCGTGCTCCGAGCACAAGCGTGACCTCGCTGACCTCGAGAGCGCGGTGCGTGCTTGCAGCGTCGCCCAGTCGTGCCGCCGTTGCGAGGGTGCGCTGCAGGTCGACTGCAAGGCGTGCCTGAACCCGCGGGCGGAGGAAGGGCTTCGCTGGCGCGCCGCCTTGGCCGCCCAGTTCGTCGCCGAGCGCCGCGACAAGGTAGGCGCCCATGCCGTCGAGCCCGACGAAGTGCTCTTTCTCGCGACCGAGCACTGCGACCTGTCGTTCTCGTTCGCGCCGATGACGATCGACCGGCGAAAGGTCGACACGCACCGCCTGATGCATCTCTACGGCGCGCGGATCGAAGACCTGCACCGACGCTTCGTCGAGGTCTTCGGGCTGGGGGCCGCGGACTTCCCGGTGCCTGCGGACGACGTGTCTCCGCGGCTCGGCGTGCACATGTTCGAGGATGCCCGCGACCAGCGAGAGCTGGCGCCGCGGCTGACGGGCATCGGCAGTCAGGGAACCGGCGTCAAGATGATGGGTTCGTTCCTGGCCTACTCGGTCTGGCACGACCCGAAGACGCTGCGGGACGACGCCGACGTGCACCGCGCGATCCGCCACAACGTGACCCACCTGCTGCTGTCGAGCCTCTTGCCGACGGTCTGGATCGGCAATCGGGGGCACGGCTGGATCGACGAGGGCGTCGCCCACTTCTTCGAGATCGACGTCGACGGCCGCTGCGCGAACTTCTGCTACGAGGAGGTCGGGGTCGCACCGGGTGCCAACTGGAAGGGAGGCCGTTGGCGCGTGGGTCTCCGTCAGCTGGTCGAGACCGGGCAGCTCCGTCGATTCACCGAGCTGTACGAGAAGAACAGCGATCAGCTCGATCTGGAGGCGCACGCCCACGCCTACGGATGGGTCGACTTCCTGATCCAGGAACACGGCGGCCCGCGGTTCGCCGATCTCGTCCGCCGGGTCAAAGCCGGCGGTGTGACGCGGGATGCGATGCAGGCTATCTACGGCTTCGGTCCCCTCCAGTTCGACGAGCGGTTCGCGGACTGGGTGAAGGCGCACTATCCACTGCGATGATTGCCGCTGCGATGACGGGTTGTGTCACGAGTGCCGCGCTCCGCGTGGCCTGTCTGATCGGGCTCGCGGTCTCGGCCGCTGGCCCGGGCAGCCTGCGTGCCCAGGCGCTCAAGATCGAGAGGCATGCGTTCGCGCGCATGCTCGAGCTGCGGGCCGAGCTCGGCGCATCATGGGAAGCCGCCGATCCCGCGCGGCGTGCCCAGGCTGCAGAGCTCGCCGCGGAGAGGTCGTCCGGGCAGCCGTTCGACGACATCGCGCGCGTCCTCGCCGCCCTGCGGGGCATCGACGCGGACCCGTCGTTCCGTGCGCGTGCGGGCCTCCTGTGTCTGGCACTGCCGGGTCTCGTCGATCCCGACGTGCTCGGTGAGGTCCACGTCACGATGCACGCGCCGCGCATCATTCCCGACCTGGGGGACGCGCGCTTCGAGGTGCAGGTCATCGACGCGTCCGGCGACGTCGTCCGGGAGGACGTGATCGAGCGGGAGACCGGGCTCGAGGATCTGCTGCGGTTCCGCGCGTCGCGGGCGATCGATGTCGGAGACCTCCCGGACGGTTCCTACCGCGTCAGGGTGCGGACGTCCTTCGCGGCGGGCGACAGCAGCAGTGGGGCGCTGGAGGACACGGCGACGTTCTCGATCCTGCGAGGCTACAAGCAGCGCGCCGACGCGCTGCCGATGGTCGTCGGCCTCGACGCGGAACGGGCCGAGAACGCGCGGCGGATTCTCGAGGGGCTCGCGCCGGGTCGGCAAGACCCGGTGAGCCAGGCCATCCTGACGGGAGCGGTCTGGGAGGTTGCCGGCCCCTATGCGGGCGAGCCGCATCCGGAGTCCGTGAACCCTGTCTGGGACCTGGCGCACGCCGAAGCCGTCCTCGACAACCTGCGTCGGGACCGTCCTGCGCTCGCGGGGCTCCACGGTCGGAGGACCATCGGATTCCCGCTGCGTGCGGAGGACGTCACCGAGGGGGCTGCGGTCGGCACGCTGTCGGTCGACCTGCCGATGACGGACGTGCAGGGGCCGCTGCCGCTGGTCGTCTTCGTGCCGGCCACACCGGCGTGGGACGAGGAAGGCGCGCGCCCGATGTCACCGCGGTCCCTGTCGGCGGCTTTCGGCGCAGAGCAGGCGTGGGCGGCGGGGATCGAAGACCCTGCGTGGCTGTGCGCGGTCCTGGAATCGCCGGGGCGCTACC
>JBEAPQ010000481.1:0-4047 GCA_041164325.1 Planctomycetota bacterium
CGTCAGGTCGATGCCCTGGAGCAGGTCCGCGAGACGGGCGCCCGCCGCGACCTGGAGCTGCAGGTGGACGAGGTCGACACCGGTCACACACTCGGTGACCGGGTGCTCGACCTGGAGCCGGGTGTTGACCTCGAGGAAGTAGAACCGACCGTCACCGTCGACGAGGAACTCGCACGTCCCGGCGTTGCGGTAGCCGACGGCCTGCGCGAGCCGGATCGCAGCCTCGCCCATCCGCGAGCGGAGTTCGGCATCCACGATCGGCGACGGTGCCTCCTCGAGGACCTTCTGGTGGCGTCGTTGGACGGAGCACTCGCGCTCGTGGAACGACACCACGTCGCCGTGGTGGTCACCGACGATCTGGATCTCGATGTGCCGCGCCGGATGGACGCGGCGCTCGAGCAGCATCCGGTCGTCCCCGAACGACGCGAGGGCCTCACGGCGACCGGCGTGGAGCGCGTCGAGGAAGTCCTCGGACCGCTCGACCATCCGCATGCCCTTGCCGCCGCCACCCGCCGACGCCTTGACCATCAGCGGGTAGCCGATCTCGTCGGCCTTGGCCTGCCACGCCGCGTCGTCGGGGAGGTCCCCATAGAATCCGGGCACGACCGGCACGTCCGCCGCCAGCGCGACCGAGCGCGCCTCGGCCTTGCTGCCGAGCCGCTCCATCGACTCCGGCCGCGGCCCGATGAACACGAGCCCCGCCTCCTCGACCGCCCGCGCGAACGCCGCGTTCTCCGAAAGGAACCCGTAGCCGGGATGGATCGCTTCTGCGCCGGTCTCCTTGGCTGCAGCGAGGATCCGGTCCACGACGAGGTAGGACTCGGCGGCCGCCTGCCCCCCGATCGCTACGGCGAGGTCGCCCGCGAAGCGATGCGCCGCATCCCGGTCCGCGTCGCTGTAGACCACGACCGACTCCACGCCGCACTCGCGCAGCCCGCGGCAGAGACGCACCGCAATCTCACCGCGATTCGCGACGAGCACGCGGCGGAACGGGGGGGAGGACACCATGGGAGAAGAGTAGGCCACGGCATCCGACCTTCCAGCATCGGGACCTGCCCGACGCCCGGTCTCGAAACGGCACCGATCGTGTCGGGATTCCGGGCACCGCGATTCCGCAGTGTTCAAGGACTCGACGGGTCACGACGACGAGGGGATCAGACCCCAACGGAGGACCCAACGTGACCCACCGCCGCCGCCAGCAGATCTCCCGCGCCTACTCGCGCCAGGCCCACAAGTCCGCAGCCGCGCTCGCGATCGATGACGACCTGATCTTCGACGCCGAGATGGCACGCACCGCGTTCGGAGAAGAATCGATCGCGGCCCTGATGGCCCACCCCGGTCCCGGTACCCCCGAGCCGCAGGCCGCGACGACCCCGCAGTCCGCGGTGGAAGCACGGGCACCGATGCAGGCCGAACCGCGCATCCGGATCCTCGATCGCCTGATGGCCATGATCCGCCGCGCGCGCTGACGCGCGGCCTCGAGGCCCGGCTCACAGCCCGTGACTCAATGGGCCACAGCCTGTCCTGTCAGCGCACGCAGTCGAGCTGCACGCCGTTGGTCGCGCGCAGCACCAGCTGCCCGCCCTGCACGTCGAGCGGGAGCATCTGGAAGTACAGCGTCCCGGTCGCGGTCGCGGGGATCGAGTGGACGTCCTGCGCGGCGCCGGCGCCGTTCGTGCTCAGCACCTGCGCGTATTCGAGGTTCGACAGCAGGAAACACTGCAGCCCGAGCGGCAGCGCCAGCTGCTGGTCACCCGCGATCGCCAGGACCTGCGCGTTCGGGAACCCCCCGGCCAGCGACATCGTCAGGACGTGCCGGCCGTTCAGCGTCTGAGACGCGCCCGTCAGGACCGGCCCACAGCTCGGCCCGTAGATCGAGAAGTTGCACGACGACGTCTGGTCGACCTCGAACCGGACGAAGCAGTCGGCGAACACATCGACGAAGTCGGCGCTCCGGCCCGTCCCGACAGCCACCCCGTCCAGCGAAACGCGCGCGACGAGCGGCTGGCTCCCCAGCGTGACGCGGGCGCGATGACCGACGTAGCCGACGCCGCCCGTCCATTCGACGCTGCCGTCGTCGCCGACGTCGAGCGTGCCCGCCATCCGGCAGCCCGCATCCGCCGACGCGTGCCAGGAGAGCACGAGGTCTCCGGTCGTTCCCGCGGCCCCCACCACCGTGACCAGGAACGAGCATGCGCCCTGGTTCGCGCCGGTGGATGACACCGAGCTGGAAGTCCCAGCCTGCGTCGTCGTCGCCCCACGTGCGTAGGAACGGTGCAGGATCGCCACGCTGCTCCCCGCGGGCTGCGGGTAGGACAACGTCACCGAGGACGCGTATTCCGGCGTCTGGATCCGCGCGGACAGGTCGAGATTCTGCGGATAGCGCCCGATCGCGGTGCCTGCCGGAACGGAGTCGAGCACCGTCTGTCCCCCGACCTGGGACACCACGCCGACCGCGGAGCCCGCGGCGACCGACACCTGGACTCCCTGTGCGGAGACGAGTCCGCAGGACAGGGCGACGAAGATCGAGAGCGAACGCATCATGGGTCTACCTCACGGATCCGGGGACGAGGGCAGTCGGCAAGCTCCGCACCGCTTGCGGTGGGCGCACATCCTGCCACGAAGCGACGGACGATGAGCCAATCGACTCGTCACTTCGCGGTCTCTGTCGACTCTGTCTCGACGGACGGCCCGGGAGACCAGCCGCCGGGAATCCCGCGCAGGAACGGCAGCCGGACCGCGGGCGGCCACAGCCCCACCCCCACGGTCCACGCCAAGAAATGGACGTCGACGCCGTGCAGCACGCCCAGTTCGACGCCCAGGACCGGAGTCACGACCTCGACGCCATCACCGGCGGGATTCCAGCCGACCCCGAACATGCCGCGGTGACTGCGCCCCACCGCGGTCGGATAGGGATCGAAGGTCAGGCCCTCGACATTGCGGGCCATCCAGACCGCGAACGTGTTGCTGTTGGGACCGGGCCAGGCTTCGTACGCATCCGCGAAGGGGTAGCCCGCAGCCGTCGCGAGCATCTCGTCCGTCATGCGCGCGGCGTGCGCACCCCGGTGGTCCGCCAGGACGTGCGCTTCGCGACCCCAGCGGACATCGGCGAAGGCGTCCGCCTCGTCGATCCCCCGCACCCGCACACCCGAGCCAGGACCGAGCACCTCGATACGTGTCCAAACGCCCCCGGAACACACGTCGAACCACGTGTGGTCGGCCCACTGGGAGTACCAGGGCTCTCCGGACGGGAGGTGCGCGGTCTTCACGAGAACGCGCGCGCCGCCTTCGGCCTGAGGCAGCTGGCCGGGGCGGGTCGCGCACGCACCGCAAAGCGCCAGAAGGACGGGCCCGATGAAGGAGCGTCGCATGACCCGCAGACTAGCCCGAACGACGCGGACCGCCTCGCCTCACGGATGGCGACGCCGTTCGGAATCCCGACCTCAGCGCAACCCTCCTTCCGCACGACGCCTCGAGCGGGCACCTTGGGACGCATGGCACGCCTCGTCCTGGGTCTGGCCCTCAACGCAGTCCTCACAGCCCTGTCGGCGGCATGCAGCGCCCAGGCCCTGATCCACGCGCATGCGCACAACGACTACGTGCATGCACGCCCACTCCTGGGCGCGGTGGAGCGCGGGTTCTGCTCCGTCGAGGCGGACGTCTGGCTCGTCGACGGCCAGGTGCTCGTCGCCCATGACCGGCAGGACTGCGATCCCGCGCGCACCCTCCGCGCGCTCTACCTCGAGCCGCTCCGCCGGCGGGTCGAGGAGCAAGATGGCCGAGTGCACCGCGACGGACCGCTCGAGTTCCAGCTGCTGATCGACTTCAAGTCGGGGGGCCGGGCCACCTGGGAAGCCGTGCGCGCAGAGCTTGAGGCATTCGCTCCGCTCTTCACGCGGTTCGGGCCCGAAGGGCGGAAGCCCGGGCCAGTGCTCGCCGTGCTGTCCGGTGGGGCCCCGGACGAGGTGGTCCTCGCCGAAGAGACCCGGCTCTGTGCGGTCGACGGCTGGTTCGGGGACGTCGAGAAGGGACTCGGCCCCGACGAGG
>JBEAPQ010000482.1:0-14776 GCA_041164325.1 Planctomycetota bacterium
GAGCGCGGTCCACGTCGCGACCACGCCCCAGAGCATCGTCGTGATGCGGCCCGCGCGGACCGACTCGCGCTGGGAGGCCCGCGGCCGCAGGTAGGGCAGGTAGAAGTCGACGACCGTCGCAGCCGACAGCGAGTTCAGCACCGAGTCGACGCTCGACATCGCAGCCGCGAAGATCGCGGCGACGATCAGGCCGAGCAGCGGTCCGGGCAACGTCGCGAGGATCCACTGCGGGAACACGAAGTTCGTGTCCTCGCGCTTGCCGCGCGCCCCGTAGGTCGAGGCCGCCTCGGTGCGCACCGCCAGCGCCTCGTCGACCGTGTTCTGGTAGCGGGCCGTCAGCTCCTGGGACGCCTCGTCGCCGGCTTCCGCGATGGCCAGGAGCGCCTCACGGCGCGCCGCCTGCGCGGCTTCGAACCGCGCTTCCAAGGATGCGAACGCCTCCCGATCCTCGCTGGCCTCGGCACGAGCCCGGTCGTCGGGTCGGTAGAGGATCGGCTCTCCCTGCAGACCGTGGGACAGCCAGAGCAAGACGCCGATCGCCAGCACCAGCAGCTGCATCGGCACCTTGGCGAACGCCGAGAGCAACAGCGCCTTCCGGCTGTCGTTCGCGCTCGGGTTGGTCAGGATGCGCTGCACCTGGCTCTGGTCGCAGCCGAAGTACGAGAGCTGGAGGAACAACCCGCCGATCAGCCCGGTCCAGAACGTGTACTTGTGCTCCCAGAACGAGCGCTGGCCCGACTCGTCCCCCACGAGACGCGGCATGAGGTCGGTGCTCGGCGGCACGAGCTCGAAGGCGTTCAGCTTGCCCGCGGCACCTGCGGCGCGGAGCGCGCCGTCGAGCCCGATCTCGGAGAACACGTCGATCGCCAGCCAGACGAAGCAGAGAACGATCCCGCCGAGGATGACCGCCATCTGCTTGACGTCGGTCCACACCACGGCGCTGACCCCGCCGAACACCGTGTAACCGGTCGTCAGCACGCCGACGACGACGATCGTCGTCTCGAGCGGCAGCTCCAGCATCGCCGACATGACGACGGCTGGCGCCGTGATGACGATCCCCAGGGCAAGACAGCGCGAAGCCAGGAAGACGAGGCTCGCCAGCGCACGCGTCGGCCGGTTGAAGCGGCCCTCCAGGTACTCGTAGACGGTCAGGATCGGCAGCCGCCTGTAGACCGGCACGAAGAACAGGCACAGCAGGACCATCGCGAACGGCAGTCCGAAGTAGAACTGCACGAACGAGAGGCCGCCGTCGTGCCCCTGGCCCGTCGTGCCGATCACCGTGATCGCCGACGCCTGGGTCGCCATGATCGACAGACCGGCCGCCCACCACGGGATCTTCCGCCCGCCGGCGTAGTACTCGTCGAGGTCGGACGCACGCGCAGAGCGGCGGACGCCGTCCCAGATCACGTAGGCCAGGAACACGCCGAACACGATCCAAGCGGTCGCACTCATCCCCGCCCTCCCCGCGGCACGTGGAAGGCCTGCGTGAAGGCGTAGAGCGCAACCATCAGCGCGACGGCGACCACGACCACGAGCACGTAGGTCCGCCGCGGGAGGTCCGGTTCTCGCTCAGGGTTCGGATTCATGCGTCCTCCGCGGCCACCGACCGGCGGTGCACCCAGTAGATCGCGAGCAGGAAGAGCCCGCCGAACAGCACGTCCAGCGCGATCCCGAGCCCTTCGCTGTACCGACCGTGGCCGATCACTTCGGTCTCGAGCCTGCCGAGCCAAGCGTCCAGGCGTTCCGGCTCGGGGTCCACCGGGCTCGAGGCGCCCACCAGCGGACGGACGAAGACCGGGAGCGTCGCGCGTGCCGACTCCGCGACACCCGGGAGCACGCCGTGGAGGACCGCGAGATCCAGTGCCAGGGCCGGCGACAGGACGACCTCCAGGATGCGGGACACGGCGGCTCGATTGCGGGACGCGGACAGGGCCGCAACCGCGTAGCCGCGGAGCGGGGACCACGGTTCGAGCGGTTCGAACGCAATCGAGCCCTCGGCGCCCACCGCGAACGAGGCAGGCAGGACACCGAACGTCTCGTTCGGCGCCACTTGGATGGCTGCGAGCACGGACTCGAACGAGACCGCCCACGTCCGCACGCGGGCGTCGACGGCGACGAGGCGCGCGAACACGACGTTGGAGCCTTCGCCGGACCGGAGCGGCGTGCGGATCCAGTCGACGAACAGGGAGGGGGCGACGCGAGGCTCCGGCAGGACGAGCCGGTCCGTGAACTCCTCGCCCCCCATCGCAGCCACGGAGCGCGGCGCCACCCCTTCGCCGAAGGCGAGCGCCGACCGGGCGACCACGTAGGCGTCGGCCCAGGGCACGACGTAGCGCCCTTCCGGGTCGCGGTGGAACGGGACGAGTCCGTTCGGCTCACGGATACCCTGCGCGGCAAGATCCGCGAGGGCACCCCGCAGGCCATCCATCCACTCCGCGTCGATGCCGACCAGCGCGTCGATCCCCTCGAGTCCCTGCGGTCGCCCGGGCCCGGCGTGCACGACGAACTCGACCCGGACGTCCGGCACCGCGGCCTCGAGCGCGTCGCGGACCGTGCGCTGCGCCGCGGTCGAGAGCGAGGTCAGGGCCCGCACCTGCGCCGAAGCCTCGCGCCCGCCCGAGAGCGCAAGGACTGCGCAGAGGGCGCCCGTTGTCCGACGCATGTTCACGAACGCCGCCTCCGTGGCTCTGCCACACCGAATCGGACGAGGACCCACGCGAACGCAACGCTGAGGCCCGCGACCTGGAGGAACACGGGGAAGCCCGACGCCGCGTAGACCTCACCCGCGAGCCACGGAAACGTGCCGGTGCCCAGCGTCACAGCGGCCGTCCGGACCCCCATCAGCGTGCCCCGCGAACCGTGGGGCACGAGCTCCGACACCAGGGCGAGCAGCGCCCCGGAACGTGCCGCAGAAACGATGCCCACCGGAACGCCGACCATCACCAGCGCGGGCAGATCCTCGACGCGGGCGAGCAGCACCAGCCCTCCACCGACGATCGCCGTCGCGAGCAGGACGAAGGCGCGCTTGCCGATCTTGTCTGCCACCTTCGTCAGCCCCATGCCGCCCACCGCCGACACGAGTCCGAGCGTGATCCACATGCCGCCCTGCGCGGACTTCGCGAGGATCCCCACCTCGTCGAGCCACGTGCCGAGGAACTGCATCGAAGCGAAGAACGCGCCGTTGTAGAGGAACATCGAACCCAGCGCCGCGAGAACACCCGGGTGCCTCAGCACCTCCCACTGGGACTCGGTCCGGCCTCCCCTGCCGAGACCTTCCGGCAAGACACGCACGAGCGCGACCATCGTGACGGCCGACGCGGCGACCTGCACCGCAAAGATCCCCCGCCAGTGCCCGGCCTCGGCGAACTCGAGCGCGACCGGCATGCCGAGCGGGACGGCGAGCAGGATCGCGCCCGTCACGATCCCCATCGCGAAACCACGGCGCTCGTAGGGGATCAGGTCGGCCACGGCCGAGGACGCACTCGTCAGCACGACGCCCGCCGCGAAACCCGTCGCGATCCGGATCGCGATCAGCGTGGCGAACGAGTCCGCGATGAAGTAGCCGAGACTCGCGACGAGGAACGCCGCCGTGCCGACCAGGAGCGGCGGACGGCGGCCCAGCCGATCGACGGTCGGACCGAGCAGGAGGGCGGCCACCGTTCCGGCCAGCCCCGCCGCCGCCCCGAGAGCGCCGAGCTCGGGCTTGCCGAGCCCCAGGGCATCCTCCAGGTAGGGGTTCAGGGCCGCGAGGACGTTGGCGTTCAGCGACATGCCGAAGCAGGTCGCGGCGAGGGCGGCGACCGCCAGCATCGAGCCGTCGCGCGGGGCTTGCGGGTTGGATTCCAAGGCCGACTGCCGCGATCAGAGGGGAGGCCCGGCCGGGCCGCAACGCCCGTTCCGGATCCGGTGAAGTCGTGACCTCTGCCACAGTCCCGCTGCCTTCGGAGTTTCGGCTGCACCGCGGGCCTTCCGACGGCCGATGAACCCGACAGGCACGGTCTTCACCATCACCGATGGCCCGTAGACTCGCCGCCCGCACCCCTGACCCGCCCGCACGGGCCAACCGGAGGAACAAGTTGAAGATCGCCATCCTGGGCGCCGGCATCTCCGGCGTCGCTGCAGCACGGATGCTCGCCGAAGACGGCCACGACGTGACCGTCCTCGAGAAGTCCGAGCGCGCAGGCGGTCTCTGCAAGAGTCGCGTCGTCGACGGCTTCACGTTCGATGACGCGGGCGGCCACATCATGTTCAGCAAGCGGCAGGACGTGATGGACTGGATGAAGGCGCGCTGTGGCGGCGAACCGGGACTGGTCCGCACCGAGCGCCAGACGCGCATCCGTTGGCACGATCGCTGGGTTCCGTATCCGTTCGAGAACGGCGTCGGCCACCTGACCCGTGAGGCCATCGTCGACTGCATGGAGGGCTACATCGAGGCCCACGTGCAGCGTCGCCTCGGCGTCGACTGTCCACCGCGCTTCGGCGACTGGATCCAGTGGCGCATGGGTGACGGCTTCGCGCGCCACTTCATGGTTCCGTACAACCAGAAGATCTGGGAGTGCGACCTCAACGAGATGGCCTCGGGTTGGGTCGCGGGGCGCGTTCCCGAAGCACCGATGCGGGACATCCTCGAGTCGGCGATCGGACTCGAGACCGAGGGCTACACCCACCAGTCGGTGTTCTGGTTCCCGAAGACCGGGGGCTTCGAACAGATGGTCCGCGGCACGGTCGAAGGCGGCGGTTTCGCGCTGCGCTGCGCGACGCCCGTCGAGGACGTGCGCAGGGATGGCGATGGTTTCCGGGTCAACGGCGAGCACTTCGATCTCGTCATCAACACCGTCCCCCTGCCGCTCGTCGAATCCGCGATCCAGGACATCCCCGACGAGGTCCGCGCCGATATCCGCGCGCTGCGGCCCATCTCGTTGGTCAACGTGCTGATCGGCCTGGAGCTCGACGAGCCCCTGCCGCCCCTGAGCTGGATCTACCTGCCGTTCGAGGAGCAGGGCGCGGCCAACCGCGTGACCTACTACAGCAACTACTCGCCGCACAACGCGCCCGAAGGCCACGGCTGCCTGATGGCCGAGGTCACCCACCGCGGCGGCCTCAAGCCGGACCGGGCCTGGGCCATGGACCTGTGCCGCGCACTCGACGCCGCCGGCGTGCTCGACGCGGAACGCGTGGTCACGCTCGACTGGGTCCAGAGCCCGTTCGCCTACATCGATCAGAACCTGCAGTTCGAGGACCGCATCGGCCGCGTCCGCGGGTGGTTCGACCGCTCTGGCTACATCACCTTCGGTCGGTTCGGTCGATACGAGTACCACAACTCGGACCAGTGCATCGGCCGTGCGATGGAGGTCCGTGACCACGTCCGGGAGATCGCGGCGAACGGCAATCCGGCGGCTCCGCAGTTCGGGTAGCCAGGACAGACCCAGGCGGAAGTCCCCGAATCGGCGCCCGGGCGGGGCTCGTCAAGTCCTTGCCCCCGAAAAATCCTCGGGCCCAAGCAGTTGAGCAGAAAGAGCTTGCGACTTGCGCGCCTGTTTTCTGCGGTCCACCGCGGAACCCGCCGCGCCGCACACCCCGTCCAAGCCGGCAGAAAAGCAGGGGTTCGTTCTCCTGCTCGCTCTCTCCAAGCTGCTGCAACCCACCTCGACGGTCCGTCGGCCTGAAGGTCGAAAGGTAAACGTCTCAGAGGGGTCTTGGATCCGGGCGCAAAGCCCGGTGCCTTGCCGGTCCGCGATCAACCGGCGGGATCAACCAGGACGATGGGCTTCCCCCTGTATCCGACCCTCGCGGCCGGATGCGAGAGGAGCGAGGTGGGGTGTGGTGGCGCCGTCCTTCCGGAGTGCGAGCCGGAAGGACACTCTCTCGCAGCGGGGTGCATCGTTTCGGCGGTGCGCCCCGCCGTCTTTTCGGGGCGGCACGAGAGAGCCGCGGAGGGGAGAGCGCGCACGAGACGACGGTTGCCCGCGAACTGGACCTCTGGGGAGTCTGGGTCGCTTCGCAGTCTGCGTGGCGCGGCAACCGACCAGGGACCCGGCACGACCGTCCGGACCACAGCCGCGGTCTTGCGCGACCCACCCCCGACGACGACCCTGGGCGCGTGCCGCGCGCGTCCTCCGTCGTTCTCGTTCCGATCCTGGCCCTGCTGGCCTTCACGGGCTGCCTGGCCTCACCCAACGCTCGTCGCGGCGCGCTCCAGGAGCTCTGCGAGTCGATCGTCCGCGACTTCGACGGGGACGTCGGAGTCTACGTGCGGCACCTCGGGACCGGTGAGACGGCCGCGATCCGCGCCGACGAGCTGTTTCCCACCGCCAGCCTGATCAAGGTTCCGATCCTGTGCGCCACCTTCGACGCGCTCGAGCGAGGCGACCTGACCTACCACGGCAAGCTCACCTACTCGAAGGACAGGCTCTACCCCGGCGAGGACCTTCTCGGCTCCTTCCGGGACGGCGAACCGATCGACGTGGCCAAGCTCTGCCTGCTGATGATCACGACGAGCGACAACACCGCGAGCCTCTGGCTGCAGGAAGCGTGTGGAACCGGCACCGCGATCAACGCATGGCTCGACGCGCACGGTTTCCATCGGACGCGCGTGAACTCGCGCACGCCGGGCCGCGAAGTCGACCGCGAGCGCTTCGGTTGGGGTGAGACCACACCCCGCGACATGGCGGAGCTGATGACCCGCATCCGTGAACGACGCGCTGTCTCCCCCGAGGCGGACGACGAGATGCACCGCCTCCTGACGCGAACGTTCTGGGACGGTGAGGCGCTCGCGGGGATCCCTCCCGAGGTGCAGACGATGTCGAAGCAGGGAGCCGTCAACGCCTCGCGTTCCGAGGTCTGCCTGGTCCACGCGCCCTCCGGGGACTACGTGTTCTCGATCATCACGAAGAACCAGAAGGACACGACCTGGGAGTTCGACAACGCGGGTTTCGCCCTGATCCGTCAGCTGTCCCGCGCTCTCTACGAGCACTTCGAGGGGCAGGCGGTCACGCTGCCGTCCTCCCGCTACTGGTGATGCCAGTCACCCCCAAGCCCACCCGAGCCCCCACGTGATGGACAGACTGGACCTGAAGGACCTCGAGGCATTCCTCCGGGTCGCCGACTCCGGGTCGTTCACCGCGGCCGCGCGTGAGCTCGGCGTGAACCAATCGGTGATCAGCACGCGGGTCGCGCACCTCGAGGAGCAGCTGCAGGTCCGACTCGTCGAACGGGGCGCGCGTCGCTCGGCCCCGACTCCGGCAGGCAAGGCGATCCTGCACCGCGCACGCGCGCTGCTCGCGCAGTCGACCGAGCTTCTCGCCGAGGCGCGACGACAGGCCGAGACGCCTTCCGGAACCCTCGCGATTGCGAGCTCCACCGTGCCCGGGACCTTCTACCTCCCGGCCGTGCTCGCCGATCTGCGCAGCCATGCGCCGGGCGTCATCCCCGACCTCTTCGTGACGGACACGACGCGCGCGCTCGATGCCCTGCGACGCCTGGACGTCGAGGTCGCCGTCGTCGGTCGCGTGCCGGAGGAGTCAGGGCTCCGGGTCGAGACGATCTGGTCCGACCCCGTGATCCTCGTCGCCAACCGCATGATCGCCGCCGGGCTGAAGGATCAGCCGGACCTGGCCAGCGTTCCGCTGATCTTCCGCCAGCCGGGGTCCGCCACGCGCGAGGCCGTGTTGGCCTCGATCCCCCAATGCACCGAAGGCGAGCTCAGGATCGTGATGCGGGTCCCGGACGGCGAGGTCGCGCGCGAAGCGACCATGGCAGGCATCGGCGCGACGTTCGTGTCCGAGCGCGCCGTCACCCGCGAACTTGCGTCGGGGCAACTCGTGCGGCTCGACCACGTCTTCCGACCGGTCCCCCGGCCGATCGCGCTCGTGACCCGAGAGACCTCCTCCCACTCCGCGGCCGCATCCCTGCTCTGCGATCTGCTCCGGGCGCAGGCGACCGGCTGACAGAGGCGGCAACCGCCGTCACCGAAGAGGCACTTCGCAGCCTGTCGACCGGTCCCGCAAACCGCTTCGACTCGATCTCGTCACGGAGCCAGCGCAACCACGCCACGCTGGCCCGGCGTCTCCTCGACGCCCACCTGCACGCGGAGCGGCTGGACACCCGGGAGCCGGTCGCGCAGTCGCTCGAGGAACGTGTCTGCGACGTAGCCCGCCAGGTTCTCGGCGCTGCTGTTCGAGATCGGCAGCAGTCGGACCTCATCGATCGGGATCAGGTAGCGCCGGTCGCCGTAGCGGATGTCGTAGAGCCCGTCGTCGCGTGGCTCACACGTCAGGACCGGGTGCTGCCCCGGGATCAGCACGTACTCGTCGAGCTCGTCGACGACCTCGCGGATGATCGGCTTGATCTCCTTGAAGTTGATCACGAGCCCGTGCCGGTCCAACGGGGTCTCGACATCGACGTAGACCTTGTAGTTGTGGCCGTGCAGCCGTTCGGCGGAACCGTCGGGGAAGATCAGGAAGTGGGCTGCGCTGAACTTCAGGTAGTCCTTGTGGATCTGGATCGACCAGGTCTTCTTCATGGCTCGAGTTCTCGGAGGCTGTGACCGCATCAGCCTACAGCCTCCGAGCCGCTTGCTTGGCAGCCGCTCCGCAGCTGCGGGAGAGCTCGTGACGACATTTCGTCACAGGCTGCGAAGGGCTTGCTTGGCGGCGTCTCTCGCCGTCGCGGAGAGACCGTGACTCCGAGGAGTCACAGCCTCGCGAGGCTCCGGACGAAGGTTAGGCTCTGCGGCGTGATCGATCTCGACGCGATCCCGTTCCAGCCGACGCGCTATCGCGGCGTGTCGATCCACTTCTACCGGTCGGACCGCGCGACCGGACACGCTGCCGTGATGATCCGGATGGAGCCTGGGTGCAGCTATCCGGGCCACCGCCACCACGGGCCCGAGGAACTGCTGGTCCTGGCGGGCGGTTTCCGGGATGCCGCAGGAACCTACCGGGAAGGCGACTACGCGCGCTTCGAGGCCGGGTCCAGCCATCACCCGATCGCCCTCGACGACGGCGTGTGTGTGTTCTTCGCCATCGCGCACGAGGGAATCGACCTGATCCTCGCTCCGGACGCGTCTGCCTGATCCATCCAGGAACGAAGACGCCGCTCCCGGATGGAAGCGGCGTCCGAGCCCGCGACCGGATCAGCCCGCAGGCGTCGACGTCGATCGCCGGCGGGATCAGCCCTGCGCGACTTCGGCGAGCACCTTCTCCGCGATGTTCGGCGGCACGGCTTCGTAGCTGTGCGGCTCCATCGCGTAGTGGGCGCGGCCCTGCGTGATCGAACGCAGCGTCGTCGAGTACTGGAACATCTCGCTCAGCGGCACGCGGCCGGTCACCGCGGTGAGGCCACCCACCTTGGCGGTCATCTCCTCGACGATGCCGCGGCGGGAGCTCAGGTCGCCGATGACGTCACCGGTGAACTGCTCGGGCGCCTCGATCTCGATCTTCATGATCGGCTCGAGCAGCGTCGCGTTGTTCTCGATCGCCATGCGGAAGGCCAGCACGCCAGCCGCCTCGAACGCCATGTTGCTCGAGTCGACGTCGTGGCTCTGACCGTCGTAGAGCTCGGCGTGCACCTTGACGAACGGGAAGCCGAGACGGCCACCCGACTTCGCCGCGTTGAAGATGCCAGCCTGGATCGAGGGGATGTATTCCTTCGGCACCGAGCCTCCGGTCACGACCGACTCGAACGAGACGGTCTCGACCTCGGAGTCGGGGCGGAAGCGGACGCGAGCCACGGCGAACTGACCCGAGCCACCCGACTGCTTGATGTGACGGGCTTCGACCTGCTTGGCCGCCGTCAGCGTCTGGCGGTAGGCCACCTTCGGCTTGCCCTGGGTGATCGGCACCTTGTAGTCGCGCTCGATACGGCTGCAGATGATCTCCAGGTGGAGCTCACCCATGCCGCTGATGACCATCTGGCCGGTCTGCTCGTCGGTCTTCGCCTTGAAGGTGGGGTCTTCCCGGACGAGCTTCGCGATGCAGTTGGTCAGCTTGTCGCGGTCGCCACCCGACTTCGGCTCGATCGCGATCGAGATGACGGTGTCGGGGAACTGCATCGCCTCGTAGACGATCGGGTCGTCCCGGGTGCAGAGCGTGTCGCCCGTGACCACGTCACGCAGACCGACCACGGCGACGATATCGCCCGCGCGGGCGGCCTCGATCGGCTCGCGCTGCGCGGCGTGCATCTTCATGACGCGGCCGATGCGCTCTTCCTTGGTCGTGCGCGGGTTGTAGTACTTCTCGCCCTGCTGGATCGTCCCCGAGTAGACCCGGATGAACGTCAGGTCGCCGTTCGGGTCGGAGATGGTCTTGAAGGCCATCGCGCCGGCAGGCTCGGTCGAGAACAGCGGACGGACGAGCTTCTCGCCGTTGTCCGGGTTCGTGCCCTCGATCGGCGGGACTTCGGTCGGCGCCGGCAGGTAGGCGACGACGGCGTCGAGCAGGTTCTGGACGCCCTTGTCCTTGAACGCCGAGCCGGCGAGGACCGGGGTCAGCTTGAGGCTCAGCGTGCCCGCACGGATCGCGGCCTTGATCTCGTCGATCGTGACCTCTTCGCCCTCGACGAACTTCTCGAGCATCGCGTCGTGGAACTCGGCGACGGCCTCGATCATCGCTTCGCGCTGGAGCGTCGCGTCGTCGAGCAGGTTTGCCGGCACGTCATCGATCGAGACCTTGCGGGCGTCGTCGTCCCACGTGTAGGCCTTCATCTCGACGAGGTCGATCACGCCCTTGAAGTCCTTCTCCGCGCCGATCGGCATCTGGATCGGAACCGCGTTCGCGTGGAGACGCGTCCGCATCGTCTCGACCGCCTTGTAGAAGTCGGCGCCGGTGCGGTCCATCTTGTTGACGAACGCGATGCGCGGCACGCGGTAGCGGTTGCCCTGACGCCAGACCGTCTCGGACTGCGGCTGCACGCCGGCCACACCGCAGAACACACCGACCGCGCCGTCGAGCACGCGGAGCGAACGCTCCACTTCGGCCGTGAAGTCGACGTGCCCCGGGGTATCGATCAGCGAGAGGTTGTAGTCACCCCACACGCAGGTCGTCGCAGCAGACGTGATCGTGATACCACGCTCCTGCTCGTCCTTCAGGTAGTCCATCGTCGCGGCGCCGTCGTGGACTTCGCCGATCTTGTGGCTACGGCCGGTGATGTAGAGGATGCGCTCGCTGACAGTGGTCTTGCCCGCATCGATGTGGGCAATGATTCCGAAGTTGCGAACCTTGAGGAGCCGTTCCTCTTCCTTCGCGCGCTTCTTGTCAGACGTGGTCGTGGCTTGGGCGTCGTTCGACATGACGGTCACCGGTGGGGCGCACGGCGGTCCGACCTTCGGGCCCTACCGTGGCGAATCAGGGCGCAGCAGGGTAGCGACCCCCCCCACCCCGTCAAGACCGGGTGGGGTCGGGGCCGACCTGGATTCCGCCCAGCCGGGAGGGGCCACACCGGAGTGCCCGCCCGGGATCAGCGGCCCCCGGCCGCCCGGAATGCCGCAACCAGGGCTTCACCGAGCCGGTTCGCCCCGTCAGGCCGGCGTGCGGTCCGCTGGTTCAGCTCGATCTCCATCCCGAGATACTGCCCCCAGTCCCGCTCGACCCGCATCCGCATGCAGAAGCCATCCTCGCGGCCCGTGTAGGGGAAGTTCCGACGCACCCGGAAGCCCTGACGGGTCAGATGACGGTCCAGGCGGTCCGCCAGCCGCCGCTCGCCGGCGTGCGCCGGGTCGTAGAGCAAGCCGAAGTCGTTGGTCCGCTCTCGCCCACCGAGCCGCTCGACGAACGAGTGCACGCTGACGTGGAGGACGATGCCCCGCGCCGCGACGGCCCGGTCGAGATCCCGCTCGACGGCACGACGGTAGGGGTGCCAGTAGCGCGCGATCCGCGCGGCCCGCCCGGCGTCGTCGAGCCCGGCATTCGCCGGGATGCGTCGGCCGCCTGGCTCCAGCGTCGCAGGAACCGCGCGGGGATGGTCGGAAGAGCGATTGAGGTCCGCGACGAGGCGAGACCACTTGCCGAGGTGGAGCGGCGCCCGAAAGGCCCGCGCCACGATCCGACCGACGGTCGCCGCGCCGGGGTCCCACGCGTGATGCGTTCCGAACCACCGGGACGGCAGACCGAGGTCGCTGAGCCGCGCCGGCACGGCACAACTGGCATGCTCGACGGAGACCACGTCGGGCACCAGCTGCGGGGCGGTCATCGCGGCGCCTCCCCGAACCGCGCCAGATCGACCTCGGCTGCGATCCGGCCGAAGGCTGTCGGCGCGCCGTGCGCCACGACATCCCGCAGCCGCTGCACGCCGTCGGCGAACCGCCCGTCCGCGATCGCCCAGCAGGCGAGCCCGTAGCCGAGCGTGCCGGCCGGCGATCCGACCCCATCTTGGGCCGCGACGTCCGCGAAGCTGCGGCGACCTGCGATGCCGAGGCAGAGCGCGTGGTAGGCGTGGTTCTCGATCACGTCCGCCTCGGGCTCGACCAAGGCCACGACGTCTCGGGCTTCGTCCGGACGGTCGATGCGGAACAGGCACAGCGCGAGCCAGTAGCGAGCCGCGATCTCCATGTCCGTCGTCGTGGCGCGAGCCAGACATGCTCCGAAGGCATCCACGGCCCCCTCGTCATCGCCGAGCCAACGCCGGGCCAGACCCAGGTGGTAGAAGACGTTGGTCGCGAGGGTGCTCGTCGGGATCCCGCGCTCGTTCGGCAACCCATCCGGCTCGACCTCGTCGGGCTTCCCGTCGATCAACGTGGCCGCACGCTCGAGGTCGGCCCGCGCCGACGCGAAGTCACGCACGCTCAGGTATCGGTGCCCGCGGTGCCGGAGAAGGTGCGGCTCCGGTCCGAGGACGCGGAGCCCCTCGGTGTAGACCTCGATCGCAGCCTCGAGCGCGCCGAGGTAGGCCAGCCGACGACCGAACCAGACGATGGTGTCGACGTCGCACGCCCCGGCGTCGAGCTTCGCGCGGAGCGCGCGGGCGGCCTCGGCATGCTCGCCCTCGGCCGCCGGAGGGATCGGCGGCCACGTCACACCTCGGCAGGCGGCGAAGGCCGCGAGACACACCGTCGAGACCAGGAGCCGCGCATCCACGCCGCGCATCGTGGCGCGTCGATCGGCGACACGCCAGCGGACAGGATCGACGTCAGTCGTCGCCGCGCCCCGAGCGACGCCCCCCACCCCTTCGACCACCACCCGAACCCCGGCCGGGCTCGCCGCGGATGTGACCCATCAAGAACTCGTAGGCACGCGCGCCGATCTCCCGACCGATCTCCTGACCGGCGGTGACCGCGGGCGGGAAGTGGACGCCCGCCCAGAACCGGCTCATGCCGCACTCCTCCTCGAATGCGGACCACGTGTCCCAGCCGATCGTGATGTTCGTCTGCGGCGTGTGGCCCGGCTCGATGACCGAAGAACCCTGCGGCACCTCGATCGACCAGCCGAGGACGTCGGAATCGAAGTAGAGGCGGCTGGACTCGGCGTGAGCCGCACAGAAAGCCGCCGAGCCGGACGGGTACTCGGGGTGGTCGGCGACCGGCAGGTAGCTCCGCCAGCGGTTGGCCGGCAGGTCCCGCACCGTGCCCTGGCCCGGACCGCCCCACGCCGTCACGGGGCGATTTCCGTACACGTGCCGGATCGCCGAGAACGGCCGCACCGCGTCGTGACGGGCCTTCTCCTGCCAGATCGCGATGCCGGTGTCGAACGCCGCGAGGTTGGTCAAGAAGTCGTAGTGCACGAACTCCTCGAGCGACATGTTCCGCGACACCGTGACGAACAGCGCCGAGAAGCCGAGGCTCGCGATCTTGTCGTCGAACAGCTCGGCGATCATCTTCTGCCGATCGGACATCGCGGCGGAGGCGGCGAGGACCTCATCGACCTGGCGGCGGTAGGCCTCGCGCCGGTCCGGATCGCTGGCCGTCGGGCGCGGCGCCCGGAACTCCCGGGCGTCGCGGTAGGAGAACGGCGCCACGTGCTGGTACTGGGGCGTCACGAACTGCTGGACACGGAAGATGCCATGCCCACCGTCGACGATCGCGGGCTGCCAGCGCCCGGGATGCTCGAGCTCGTACGGCGTGTTGCGCGGGAAGTAGCCGGTGTAGTCGGCGTAGCGCCGCCCCTGGTCGTAGCGATCCCCGGCACCGTGCCGAGCTCGCTCGTCGCCCAGCTGGTTCATGCCGTCGTGTTCGCGGAAGGCGACGACGGCGCGCCCCGCGATGTTGCCGATGCCGACCGGGCTCGACGGATCGATCGACGGGTCATCGGGGTTCAGCCCCACGCCGAGCAGCAGGTCCCGCCAGGCCGTGCGCTCGGTCGGATAGAGGCTGTTCAGCAGGTGGTAGGACGCATGGAAGATCGCGATGTTGCGATTGCGGTCCGTGCGCTCGGCCGCAGGCCGACGCCCGATCTGCGAGCAGATCCCGACCGCTGTCTCGCCGAAGGGCGCGATCGCATCGAACCAGACGTTGTTGAGCAGCGTCGTCGTCCGCAGGATCAGGGGCGCGTCACCGGGAGCGACCGACGCGAAGATCACCGGCACGACGGCCGGAATGATCGCGTCCTTGGGCGCCTGGTCGTGGTCGAACGAGAAGCCGGACTGGGCAGGGGCCAGCGGCGCCAGCGCGAGGGCGGCCGCAAGCGCCACCCGACAGGAGAACGACGTGTTCATGAGCGAGGTGGCCGGAGGCTAGCCCCCCTACAGCGCCCGGACCAGACGAGGCAGCAACGCACCAAGGGCCATGCCGTCCGCCGTCCGCCGTCCGCCCGTCAAGAAGCCTCGGCGGCCCGCACCTTGGCCATTC
>JBEAPQ010000483.1:0-10645 GCA_041164325.1 Planctomycetota bacterium
GATCTCCTGCTGGGAAGCAGCGGGCAGTCGGTAGTTGGGGTCTGTCGTCCACTCGGTGTCGGAGATGCGGACCTTCCAGCCGGTGCGGATGGCCGCGTCGAGGTCACGGAACGCGCCCGCAGCGTTCCCGGTATCCACGAGGTGGCGCGCGAGACCGAACGCGATCAGCGCGCGATCCACGTCGAACCCACCCTCGTCGTGCATCGGGTCCCAGTCCGCGATCTCGTCGATGCCGAGCACGGCGGGCAGGTCGCGACTGCGGCGCCGACCGGCCTGGAACGCCGTCTTGAGGCGCGCCTCCCAGCCGGTGTGCTCCGCCGCCCACACGAAGCCCGCGCGGTGCGGGAAGCAGTAGATCGCGCCGAGCTCCTGCTCCTCGACGTGCCAACCGAAGCCGAGAGCGATCCAGGGCGGCTGCTGCGGGGCCGCGCGCCGCAACAGCAGCTGCGCGGCTCGATGCACGAGTTCGTGCCGCGCGTCCCACTCCTCCTGCCCACGTCCGTCATCCAGCCAGGAGGCGACGAGCGGCTCGGAGAGTACGAAGCCCGCGACGTTCCCGGCCCGAGCCGCGGCCCAACCTGCGATCCGGGGTTCGATCCGAGCCAGGTGCGCCAGCAGCTCGGCGTAGTCGCCTTCGACCGTGCCGATCAGGACGGCCGGTGACGCATCCTCGGGCACGGGCGGCAACAGCGGCGCCACGCATTCCCGGGTGGCCGCTACGGCTTCCGTGAACTTCTGGACCGAGGGACGCTCGCGGCGCGCCGTCGTGCGGGCATGGCCCGGGTGCAGCACGAGGATCAGATCCTCGGAAGGATCGAGGATCAGCCGGTAGCCACACTTCTCGGCGAAGGGTCCCCAGGCCTCGAGGGTCGCGACCGTGGAGGCCTGGAGTTCGGCCCGGAGGGCGTCCAGCGCGACGACGTTCCCCTTCCAGGTGACTTCCTGGGCGTGCGAGCAAGCGGCGGCGGTGGCGAGGAAGAGCGCGGCGCGACCGCACGCCACCCCGGTTCGGATCAGATGGACCATGGTGCAGCGAACCGGGGCGGAGTCCGCGAGGGACACACTACGCGAGCAGCTCCGAAGGATTCACACGAGGACTTCGCCGTTCTCGTCCCGCATCGGGCGACCGTCACCGAACAGCCAGTTCCCGAGCACCTCCGCGGCGCGGACGACGTCCCGGGTGTCGACCCACTCGCCGGCTCGGTGCGCCTGGGCCTTGGCACCCGGTCCCCAGTTGATCGCGTCGATGCCCATGGCCGACAGGCGCCCGACATCGGTCCAGGCCTGCTTCGCGGCGACGGGCGGGTCCCCAGCCGCCTCCTGGAGTTCGCGGAGGAGCGGGCTGTCTCCGCAGACGTGGCCTGCGGGGCAGAAGTCCGTCACCTCGAACTCGCCCTTCCCTGCCAGCAGCGCGGCGAAGGCCGCATGGACATCGGCCAGATTCCTGCCCGGCGCGAATCGGTAGTTCACGTCCACCGTGCAGAGGTCCGGCACGACGTTGCGCGCGCCCCGGAAGGCGACGCCGACCGCGCTCATCGACTCGATGAACTCCAGCGCGCCGAACCGGAACGACTGCGGCTCGCACGCCGCGAGACGCACCAGCAGATCGCCTGCGTGATGGATCGCATTCTCTCCCTGCCAGGGGCGCGCCGAGTGGGCGCGACGCCCCCGGAATCGGAGGGTCGCATGGCTCGTCCCCAGACAGCCGAGTTCGATCTGACCGTCGGTCGGCTCCATGCAGATCGCGAGGTCCGCCCGCTGGAACGCCGACTCCGCCGCGGCCGCGATGAGCTCCATCTCGTTCTCGGCGTAGGGTCCCTCCTCGCGCGCGTAGAGCACGCCGACCACGTCGTGACGAGGCTCGTCGTGGATCGCACGTTCGAGCACATCGAGCAGGACGGCATCCGCAGCCTTCATGTCCGAGGCTCCGAGTCCATGGAGGCGAACCCCCTCGCGGCGCACCGGGTTGGGTGACAGCGCGGGCACCGTGTCGACGTGCCCGACCAACAGGACGGTCTTGGCTCCCGGGCGCGGCGCCCTCGGTTCGATACAGAGGCTGTTCGACGCGCGGACGACGGCGTGGGGCCGGAGGCGATCGATGCGCGCCTCGATGTGGTCGCAGATCCGCCCTTCGTCCCCGATCACGCTGTCGATGCGGAGCAGCTCCTCCGCGAGCGCCAGGACGCGGGTGGCGCGGGATGCAGATGGCCCCAGGCCCGCTCCCTCCTCAGGCTCGCTCGGAACGCTCATCGGCGATCACGATCCGCGGGATTCCGCGCGGGCACAAGCGGCCCGGCGAGGCTCGTCGAGCATCTTCGGTTCCGCTAGAGTCCGCCGCCGCACCTGCCCAAGACCTGATCGCACCATGCGCGACCTCCTCCTCGCTGCCCTGCTGGCCGTCATCCCCGCCTGTTCGACTCCTGCCGAGCCCTCGAGCGTCACCGACGCGGAGATGCCGCCGATGCCGCAGCCCACGGCCGAGCACGCATCGATCCTCGCCACGGCCGGTCACTGGACGGGGACCCTGACCTCGTTCGAAGCCGGGGACCAGCCCTACACCGCGGAAGCCGTCGAGGAGCGCACGCCGATCGGCGGTTTCTGGCTGCGCTCCGTGCTCCACCTCGACTTCATGGGCATGCCGTTCCACGGCGAGGAGTGCATCGGCTTCGACCCGGCAACCGGGAGGTTCCAGGGCTCCTGGGTCGACAACACGAGCAGCTATCGGGCACTGACGACCGGGGAGCAGCAGCCGGACGGCAAGACGATCCGCTGGCGTTGGATGGCCCCCGACTGGCAAACCGGTGAGCTGGTCGACCACTGGCGCGACGAGACGTTCGAGGGTGACGCCTACACATCGACGTTCTACCGCCGCACCGCCGACGGGCAGGAGATCCGGATCATGGTGTTCGAGATGCGCCGGCAACCGCCTGGGGCGAGCGGCTGACGCTGGCCGTAGGCGTATTCCGGGCCCGTTGGTTCGTCCCCGGCGCTGAACCAGGGAGCCCGCGGCCCGTTCCCCCCTGGTCACCCCGGGTCCATCGGACTGGTGCTGGACGCAGGATCAGGGGCAGCGACGATTCCCGAGCTCCGCTACCCTCCCCGACACCCATGTCGAAGCTGTCGAAGTTGGCTTTCCTCGCGGTCGTCTGTGCCGCCACTGCCGCCCTCCAAGGGCAGCAGGCCGAGAAGAAGTACGGAACCCTGTTCAAAGGTGAAGTCGACGCCGCGGTCGCCGCCCTGCGGGCCCAGGCGCCGGGTGGCGCCCGTTTCGGAGACGGGTCGGCGCGACACATCGCGATGGTCCTGACGGCAATGGGCCACTGCCACAGGTTCTACGCGCTGTCGGACGGCCCGGTGACGCGGGGCGCGGTCAAGGCGCTCTACGGCGAGCGACAGGGCGACGGTTCGTTCGGTGCGGACGCCACGCAGAGTCTCGCGGCGACGTGGTGGGCGCTCGAGGCGCTGACCGTCATGGACCCGGTCGAGCATGCGCGCGACATCGAAGCGACGCGCCGTTGGCTCGGCGAGCGCGGTGCCGCGGGACGCTCGCCTTGGGAGGAGCGCGTCGACGCCGTGCTGGACGCGACGGCCCGCGGCCAGAGCGACCCGCGCACGATGGGCACCGCCGCGGCGACGAAGCTGGCTTCGGCCCGGGACGCGGGAGACTGGAACGGCGTCGTCCACGGACTCGTCGACCTCGTGGCGTGCCAGGCTGCGGCCCGCATCCTCGACAAGGGCGGAGCCACGAAGACCAGCCAGGCACCGTGGCCCGCGTCGGCACAGCGTGGCATCGAATTCTTGCTGACCTGCCAGGAGGAAGGGACGTTCTTCGTCGACACGCCGGGGGGCAGGTTCCCGGATACGGGCCTCTCGGCCCTCGGACTCGCGGCCCTGCAGACCAAGCCCTCCTCACTGCGGACCGACAGCGAGAACGCCGTGATCGAGGCAGGCCTGTCCGCCCTGCTCGCGACGCAGAACGAGGATGGTTCGTTCGCCGAGCGCAACGCGAACTACTCGACGTGCGCGGTCATGCTCGCGCTCGCCAAGGCCGGACGCGACGAGTTCCGCCCGGCGCTGGAGCGCGCACAGCGCTACATCCTCGGCATCCAGAACGTCGAGGATCGCGGCTACGCGCGCTCGGATCGCGACTACGGCTCGATCGGCTACGGCGGCGACCAGCGCGGTGACGTCAGCAACCTGCAGTTCGCGGTCGAAGCGCTCCGCGCATCGGGCCTCGAGCAGGATCACGAGGCGTTCGCCAAGGCGCTGGTCTTCCTGCAGCGCTCGCAGAACCTCCGGACCGTCAACGACTTCTCGGGACGTGTCCGCGATGAGGGTGAGTGGATCGAGGTGACCCCTGGCAACGACGGTGGTTCCGCCTACTACCCGGGCAACTCCCCCGCTGGCTACGTCGAGCTGCCGGACGGCAAGAAGATCCCGCGCAGCTACGGGTCGATGACCTACGCGCTACTCAAGACCTACACGCTGGCCGGGGTGGAGGGCGACGACCCGCGCGTCCGCGCCGCCGTCGAGTGGATCGAAGCCAACTGGACGCTCGACGAGAACCCCGGCACGTCCCCGGATCTGCCGGAGAAGAACCGCTACCAGGGCCTGTTCTACTACTACATGGTGCTCGCCCAGGCCTTGTCCGAGGCCGGCGTCGACTCGATCCAGGTCCCGACGGGTGACGCGCCCGACGCGAAACCCCTCGCCGTCGCATGGCGCCCGGCTCTCCGCGCCCACCTCGCGTCGCTGCAGGCAGCGGACGGCTCTTGGGTCAACGAACGCAACGGCCGCTGGTGGGAAGACGGCAAGGCCCTGTGCACGATCTACGCGCTGCTGGCCCTCGAGCGCGCGCGTTGAGCCGAGGATCACCCGCCCGATGCCGCTGCCGACCTTCTTCGCACCCGCCTCCCCCGCCTGGTTCGCACACCGCGTCGGAGGCGTCCGTCACCTCGGGGTCCTGGACCCGGACGGCCCCGTCGCCGTCGACTGCGGACCGCACGACGAGCTCGGGCTGTTGGCCGCCGGGGGCCTCGGTCGCCCCCAGGTGCGCGGCCTTCTCCGCGTCGGCACGCCGCTCCTGTTCGAGGACATCGTCTTCGACATCCCGATCGAACGCCCCGGCAAGCTGCTCTGCCTCGGCAAGAACTTCGCCGCGCACGCCCGTGAGTTCGGCGCCGAGGTGCCCGAGGAGCCGATCTTCTTCACGAAGCTCCCCGACACGCTGCTGCCGCACGGTGGAACCGTCGTCCTCCCGCACTGGCTCGACGAACGGATCGACCATGAGGTCGAGCTCGGGGTCGTGCTCGGCTTCGACGACCCGCAGCGAAGCGGGCGGAAGTATGTCACGCCCGAGGAGGCCGCCGCGCTGATCGCCGGCTACACCGTCATCAACGACGTGACGGCCCGGACGATGCAGGGCCTGGACCGCGGACGCCAGCAGCCTTGGCTGCGCTCGAAGTCTTTCGACACGTTCGGGCCGATCGGACCCTGGGTGGTCCCGGCAGAGACGTTCGGGCCGGAACCGGACCTCGCCATCGAACTGCACGTCGGCGATGTGCTGCGACAGTCCAGCCGCACGAGCCACATGGTCGTCCACGTGCCAGAGGCCATCGCCTACCTGTCGCGCCACACGACGCTACGGCCCGGGGACATCCTCGCGATGGGCACGCCCGAGGGGGTCGGTCCGATTGCCGCGGGCGACGTGATGACGGCCTCGATCGAAGGGATCGGGTGCTTGCAGAACCGGGTTGCACGGGAAGCCCCGCCGCACAGCGGCTCCTGACAGGCTCCGGGGAGCCCGCTATCGTCGGGCCATGCCGAGCCCCCTGCCGACGCTGCCGACGATCGCACTCCTCCTTGCGGCCGCGGCCCCGCTCGTCGCACAGGACGCGGTCATCGATCCGGCTGCCTTCGAGCACGTCAGCGGCAGCCGCACCACCGGATTTCCGTTCGGACACCCGGACCGACGCACGGTCCGACTGATGCAGATCCACGACGGGCTGACCGGCACACCGCGCACGATCTCCTCCGTTGCCTTCCGCCGGAGCGCGCTCGACACGGGCCCTGTGCCCGCATTCCTGGCCGACGTCTCGCTGACGCTCGCCACGGCTGCACCCGGGCGGACGGCCGCCTCGATCGCGCCGACCTTCGATCAGAACCTGGGGCCCGACGCCACGATGGTCCTGCCCCGACGCACGCTGCAGTTCCCGAGCAGTGCGCCGCCGGGTGCGGATCCGGCACCGTTCGAATACCGCATTCCGACGGACACCCCTTTCGCGTTCGCGGGGCTCGGCCCGCTGTGCTTCGACCTGACGGTCCACGACCACACGAATCCCTCCACGGCGCGCTTCGACCTCCACGCCGAGGGCCAGTCCCACGTCTCGTCCCGCGGCGTCGGCTGCGCCGGGCTGACGCTGTCGACCGCCATCACGCTACCCGACGTCGTGCACACGCTGACCGGCGTGACACCCGGCACACCGATCGCACTCGTGGTCGGCGGCGACTTCGGGTCTGCGTCGGGCCTTCCGCTCCCCCTGTCCCTGGACCCACTCGGCGCGCCGGGCTGCGCCCTCCTGGTCGACCCTGCGCTCGGCGTGCCGACCGTGGCCGATGCCCAGGGAGTCGGTCGCATCCGACTGCCCGTCGGGTCCGCACCCGACGATGCGTTCTACGGTGCGCAGGCTTTCGCGTTCGATGCCCAGCTGAACGCCCTCGGCCTTGGCATGACCGGGCTCGACATCGTGGTACCCCGCACCGGCCGAGTGGTCGGCCGCGTGTTCTCCGAGGACCTGTCGCAGCCGGACGGGTTGGCCCAGCCCGTCTTCGGGCTGGTGGTCGAACTGCGGTGACGCCGTCCGTCAGGCGTCCGGGCCGCGCAGCGCCAGACCACCATCGACGGTCCAGACGTCTCCCGTGACGTAGGCGCCCGCGTCCGACAGCAGCAGTTCGACGAGCCCGACAACATCGGCAGGCGTGCCGGCACGACCGAGCGGCACGTCCCGCTCCACCCGCACCTGGCTCTCGGCGTGGCTCGACGGATGCCGGATGACGCCGGGCGCGATGACGTTCACGGTGACGCCCGCCGGCGCAACCTCCAGGGCCAGCGAACGTGCGAGCGATGTGACCGCTGCCTTGGCCGCGTAGTAGACGGGTGAACGGACGTGTGCCGTGCCGTGTTCGACGCCTGCGACCGCGAAGAACACGACGCGTCCCCGTCCGGCATCGCGGAGCAGCGGGACGACCTCACGGGCCAGCACGAACGTCGAGGTCAGGTTCGACTCGATCATCTCCCGGTAGAAGGAGTGGTCGGTCTCGAGCAGCGGGCGCTCGTCGAAGTCGCCGACCGTGTGCACCAGCGCGTAGGGGACGCCACGTGTCTCGACGACGTCCGCGAGGGCGGCACGCACGGATTCGGGATCCGTGACGTCGACACCGGTGCGTCTGGACCAGACCACGGCGCGCTCCGGGTGGCGCGCGGCCAGCGCCGCGCCGATGCCGCCGGAGCCACCGGCCAGAATCCATGGGTCGTGCATGCGTTTGCGTCCTGCGGGAACCCGCCATGTTCCAGCCAGACCGCGCGCGGCGCCAGACGGCGTCGGGCGACGCCTGGTTCAGAACACGGTCAACCGGGCCGGCGGCCAGATCCGCGCGCACACGCGCCCGCGGATCAGCTCCATCGGCACGAGCCCGAACGATCGGCTGTCCGCGCTGACCGGACGGTTGTCACCGAGGACCCACACGTAGCCCGCAGGCACGACCACATCCCCGGTCGTCTCCGCGTCGAGGATCGGCGCGAAGCCCTCGGGGACGGGGTGGTCATCGATGTGCAGCTGGCCATCGCGGAGCGAGACCCTGTCACCGGGGAGCCCCACCACACGCTTCACGTAGTCCACGGAGGGTTCCCGCGGATTGCCGAGGATGACCACGTCGAACCGACCGAAGTCGCCGACTTCGTGCATCAGACCCGGGCGCTCGACGACCAGGCGGTCCCCGTCGCGCAGACAGGGCTCCATCGAGTGGCCGCGCACCACGGAAACCTGGACGACGAACGTGTGCAGTCCGAGCACCGCCGCCGCGCCCAGCGCGGCCGCGCGGCCTGCCCATCGCCGCGGCGACGGACCGAGCACCGGAAAGCCTCCCACCCCCGACCTATCGGCTGGCGGGGCTTGGGCGCTTCAGCGGGGCGTCGCGAGCGTGAACACCCAGATGCCCGTCCCCGTGGCGATCAGAGCCACGAGGAAGAACAGCCCCACGCTGATTGCATGCAGACGACGGAACCCGGGGCGCCGCACGTTGAGAAACCCGGTGATCACGACCGGCACCACGAGCGCAGCACCCGACTTGGCGAACCACAGGTGGATGCGCATCTCGTCCTTCGGGAACTCCACGGCGCGCAGCAGCTGCTCCGTCAGCACGATGGTCACCGCGAGCGCGACCAAGCCAGCCGGGGCAAGCCAGAAGTGGGCGCGGCGCATGCCCTTCGCCCCGGTCCACACGGCCCCCACGAGGAGGCCGAGCGTCAGCAGGAACGAGATCCAGAACGCGATCATGGGCCGAACATCGTCGGGTCTCGCGCGGGGCGGACAAGCCCGAATTCCCCCCGCGTCCGTGGTCCGAAGGCGACACCGTGGTACAAAACCGGCCACCATGGGCCGTCCCGCGAACCGCACCGATACCACCCCCACGACCTGCGACGGCACGGGCCGTCGGATCGCCGTCGTGTTCGCCCGCTTCAACGACACGATCACGGAGCCGCTCCGTGACGGTGCGGTCGCTCTGCTCCGTGCGGCAGGCGTCGACGATCTCGAGATCATCGAGGTCCCGGGCGCCTTCGAGCTCCCGCTGGCCTGCCTGATGGCCGCCCGCTCGGGGCGCTTCGACGCCGTGGTCGCGCTCGGCGCCGTGATCCGCGGTGGAACCGACCACTACGAGCACGTCTGCACGCAGACGTCGCGCGGGGTCCTCGACGTCCAGCTCCAGACCGGCATGCCGATCGGATTCGGACTGCTGACGTGCACGGACATCGACCAGGCGCGGGCCCGAGCCGGCGGTGCGGCCGGCAACAAGGGGGCGGACGCGGCGGAGGCTGCGCTCCGGATGCTCGCCGTCCGAGACCGCCTCCGCTGACCCACTGCGAAGGGCTCCGTCGCCTCCGTCGCGAGGGACTGCCCACCGACGCTCCACAGCCCCCGCTCGCTGGGCCTCGCTTGCGCGGCTCGGGCCACACGCCCTAGAGTCCCCCGCGGCTCTTTCCCGATTCCCAGCCGATCCGCCCATGCGCCGCAGAACCAGGGCCCGCGAAACCGCGGTCCAGTTCCTCTACCAGATCGACCTCCGCGAGGGCGAGACCGCCGGCGGACTCGCCGCGATCGACCCCGGCACGTGGAAGGCCGACCTCGACACGTTCCTCGCCGACGCACTCCGGGAGGGTCTGTTGCCCGACGAGGACTCGAAGGAGTTCGCGCGGAAGCTCGTCGAGGGCACGAGCAGCCGCTGCGTGGAGATCGACACGCTGCTGAAGTCGGTCGCGCGCAACTGGGATCTGCGCCGCATGGCGGTCGTCGATCGCAACGTGCTCCGCATGGCGGTCTACGAACTGCTGCACTGCACCGACATCCCGCCGAAGGTCACCATCAACGAGGCGATCGAGATCGGGAAGAAGTTCTCCACCGCCAACTCCGGCGCGTTCATCAACGGCATCCTCGACCGCATCCGGCTCGACCACGCGCCGCGCGCCGAAGCCTGACCTCGTTCGCCATGGTGTTCGGAAAGCTCTTCGCCAGCCTCAAGAAGACGCGCGACAAGCTCGCATCGGGCCTGTCGCGCCTGTTCGGCGGCGGCCGCACGCTCGACAGGGCATTCCTCGAGGAACTCGAGGAGGTCCTGTACACGTCGGACCTCGGCCCGACCGGCTCGAAGGTCGTGCAGGAACTCGAGCAGGCGTGGAAGCGCCGCGAGGTCGAGGAGACCGAGGCCGTGCCTGCGTTCCTGCGCGCCCGACTGCTCGCACGCCTCGAGGGCTGCGAGGGCACGCTCGCGCGCGCCGACGCCGGCCCGACCGTGATCCTCGTCGTGGGAGTGAACGGATCGGGCAAGACCACCTCGATCGCCAAGCTCGCACACCACCTGAAGAGCCAGGGCCACTCCGTACTGCTCGGTGCGGGAGACACGTTCCGCGCCGCTGCTGTCGAACAGCTGGCGCTCTGGGCCGAGCGGCTCGGGATCGGCATCATCCGGCAGGCGACGGGGGCCGACCCGGCCGCGGTCGCATTCGACGCGTGCTCGGCGGCCCGCGCGCGCAAGGTCGACTACCTGATCCTCGATACGGCGGGACGCCTGCACACGCAGAAGAACCTGATGGACGAGCTGGGCAAGGTCGTCCGCGTCGTGCAGAAGCAGATCCCGGACGCGCCGCACGAAGTCCTGCAGGTGCTCGACGGGACGACGGGACAGAACGCGATCCGCCAGGCGAAGGAGTTCGCGGCCGTGGCCGGCGTGACCGGGCTGATCCTCGCGAAGATGGACGGGACCGCGAAGGGCGGTGCCGTGTTCGGCATCCGCGAGTCTCTGTCGATCCCGGTCAAGTGGATCGGCGTCGGCGAAGGCCTCGCCGACCTCGAACCGTTCCGCGCCGAGCCGT
>JBEAPQ010000484.1:0-6137 GCA_041164325.1 Planctomycetota bacterium
CGACTGCACGCCGAACTCGGCACTCGACTCGCTGCTGCCGCTTGCAGGGTGGGCTCCGCCGGCGCCGGGCGCGGCCGCTACCGGTTGAAGCTCTCCCAGCTTGCTCTCGACTGTGAACGACGACGCCCCGGACGGCACGGCGGGGTTGGTCGGGTGGATACACCGGCCGCGTCTGGCGGCGCGCTATCGGGCGACCTCTGGCCAGCGCGGGCTCGGCAGCGTCACCCCCGCCGCAGCGGCCAGTGCAAACCAGATCTCGACCATCGCGCGGGTGTCCACCGCGCAGTATTCCAGGAGCGCCCGCTGGAGCTCGGCACGCTCCTCCAGAGGCGCGCTGTGGAGGCGCCCGTAGGCCACCACCGCGTCCATGCCGTTCGCGACACGCAGCCCGTCGTAGCGTACCGAGGACGCCAGCACGGGGGCCACGCGCTTGAGCGAATACGAGCGTCCGAACGCGGGATGGTAGTAGTGGCCCTGCAGCAGCTTCATCAGGTCGACCACCCGGCCGCGCAGCGCATCCAGGGCGGGCGCGTGCTCCGGGAGGTCCGCCATGAGCTCAATGACCCGCGCTTCCTCGTAGTGGGAGTACGTCAGCACCGTGACACACGGTGCCGTCGCGTCGAGCAGGGATGCTGCGAAGGCGGGACGCGGGTCCGTCACGCCGTCGTGCAGGAACTCGCGGTGCTCGACCCGCCCGTCTGCGTGCAGCACGTGGAGGCTCCACTGCGTCGGAAGGGTCTGCATCGGGCGCGTTCCGGCGTGCTGCGGCACCATCGGCGCGTAGGTCTCGAAGTCGAGGAAGCCGAGGGGGTACGAGAGCGCCCGCATTGCCGAGGCAAGCCGCGTCGAGACGTGAGGTACGCCGGAGGCGAGCGCCTTTACGGCCGCCTTGTGCTTGGGCGAGCGGACGAGATCGGCCGGCAGCTCGCGCACGTCGTCGATGCCGAGCTTCCGCGCGCGCTCGACCAGCTTGTCGCCGTTGGGCACGTTGCGCACGCTCGTGGGTGAAACCGCCTCGGGCACGAGGCCGCAGTGCGTGCGGTACGGGCACGGGTACGGACGCGCGCAGTGACCGCCCGTGGGCACCTCGGGCGGACGATCCGCCCGGAGCGCCTCCATCATCGGGCCGAGCTCCCCCGGGACGGCGGCGAGCCGCTCGTAGACCCATGCGGTGCGGTCTGCGAAGCGAAAGAGACGCTGCTCGTCCACGCCACGCTCGTCGCGGACGTAGTCGCCGTCGAGGTGCAGGATGCCCACCCGCTGGAGGTTCACGCCGACCCCGCGGACGACCCAGACCTGCAGCGCGAGGTCATCCAGGTGGACGTCCTTCACGCTCTTCGTCGACTTGACCTCGTGCAACTCCCAGTGGTTGTCCCTGGGCATCCGCACGAGAAGATCCACGCGGATCTCCACGCCCATGTGGGTGAACGCGCCCTCGAAGATGGCGGGCACGCGAGGATCCATCAGCGCGGCGATCGTTTCCTTCACGGCCTCGTCGTGCGCCTTCGACCCGTGGTCGATGAGCACGCCGCCCGTGTGGCGCCCTTGTGCCAAGACACCCACCTCACGGCCACTGGCCATGCGTGCGGCACTGGCGTCATCGTCCGGATCGAGCACCACGCCGGACGCGCGCACCTGCAGGAACAGGCGCTTGAGGCATTGGCGACCCGCGAGATACCGTGACTTGGACAGCGGGTTGCGGGAGGTGAGAGCGTGGATCCGCATGTTCTAGCTCCGGTTCGTTCCCGGCAAACGCTCGAGAAACCCGCTGCGCACCAACCACCACCCCCCGGGGATCGTGACCTCGATCGGGGCAAGGGACGAAAGTTGAACGGCAACGTCGCGGCCAGCCGACAGGGCAGCATGGCATTCGTAGTCGCTCAGCCAAGCGAGATACCAGCGCTCGCCGTCATCTCGGAGGCGCAAACACGTGCGGATCCGAGGCATCCTGCCGTCCGGTCCATCGACGTCGTGCTGGTGGGCCAACATCGGGAAGGCGTCGTGAAAGAGCCCGCTGAAGCCCGCGACATCAATCTCGAACGTGTCCCCGCCCGCCGGGGTGAAACGCTCTACGAACGGCTGGTCGAACATGCGCACCACCGTACGTGCGCTCCGTGCCAGGCTCATCGCCACGCGAAGGTTGTCGCGGTCCTGGTCGGTGCAGAGGAAGACCAGCGCCTCCTTTCCGTAACCGTCCACGTTGCGCCTCCACACGGGATCCGTCGCCTCCGTCGTCCAGCCCTTCACGCCCGCCCTGCCGCCAATTCGGGCGAGGGTGGCTTCCACGACGGCGCTGCGGTTGTCCACAAGCCAGAGCAGGGTGTCGTCGGGGAGCAGGTCGGCGAGCTGCTCCGCCACGGCGCTCCCGAATCGACCCAACCCCACGACAACCACCAACCGCGGGACGCCTTCCGGCGCCTGCGTCGCCACCTCGAAACGCGCATCTCGCGCCACGAGGTACGCGCCAGCGGTGACTTGCAGCGCAGGGATCCATCCCGCCGCAAACATGCGGGCGACAAGCGCTTTCGCCGACAGTCGGTAGCTGTTGAAATAGTTGACGCGCCGCGGCCCGTCGGGTCCGAGCAACGTGTCACGCAATGCTGCATCCGCAATGTGGCAGTAAATGGCCGGGCCGGATCCCGCGGGATGGCCATCGAAGCGGCGGGCGAGTCGTGTGGCGACCTCCAGGTTCACGAGGTCGTCACCGGCCGTCAGAAACACGCTGCGCGCGGCCTGCGCACGAGCACTTCGAAGCGTTTCCGCACGACGCATGTCACCCACCACCACGAGGGCGTTCGTTCCGTCGGTGGTCTCCGGTAGCGCATCGTTCACGAGGACGGTGGGAGTTTGTACGCGATCCTTCTCCCGCGCGAGAAGCAAGCCGAGGTTCCCTGCCCCGCCGATCACGGTGTGCCCGCGCATCCCCGCGAGGAGCACCGAGTTGCGCTCCGACAGCATGCGGAACGCCGCCTCGAGGAGGGCCGACGCCGTGATGTAGGGTGCGAGGAAGTAGACGGCGACCAAGGACCAGGTCTCCGGGAAGCCGAATCGGTTCCCGGCGAACGCGAAGAGCCCAAGGGTGCTGTAGAGGGCCTCCGCGAGGGACATGGGCGTGCCACGCAGGACTCCCTCGGCCTGGAATGCCACGACGCCGCCGCCGACCGTCATCACCGTGAGGAACGCGAGGATGCCTCCGGCGCGGGCGCGAACCTGCCTGGCAAGCCAAACGTAGGCAAAGATGAGTCGAGGATGCATGTCGGCGCTCCTACACCCGCGCCCAGCCCTTGCCAATCTCGCTCGCGAGCATGGCCTCGGCGATCCGCTCAGCTTCCTCCCGCGTCGGGGCGATGCGGACCTCGCGCTCGAGCGGGGTCTTCCGGCCCGCGCTGTAGTCGGTCCAGTGGACGACGAATGCCGGGAAGTCGGGGTCGACGCCGTCCTTGTTCGTCCTCCAGACGAGGAGCTTGCGGACGGCGGTCTGGCCCTTGGTGACCTTGGTGTAGACCTCGCGACGCAGGACCTCGCTGGCCGGGAGCGACTGGGCGGTGGCCTTGCGGTCGAGGTCGCCCACGGGGACGCGCTCGCTGAGCTGCTCCGCGCGCACGTCGGGCCGCGCCACGGACTTGTCCGTGCGGACCCGCGAGAGCACGGGATGAAGCATGGAGGCGCCCGCCACGGGGCAAACGCGGTGCCAGCCGTCGCTCCCGTGGGAGAGCGCCCACTGGCGCACGGGTTTCCCCTCGCCGTCCTCCGACTGGAGGTCGGTGCAACTCACCTCTACGACGACGGCGGGCGACACGAACTGGTACATCTCGCCCGAGCTGGCGACAGCCCGGTAGTCGGAGGCCACGACGCTGCCCTGCAGCTTGGCGAGGATGACCTTGCGGTCGGCGTCCGTCCCGAGGTTGCCCGTGGAGCCGACGACCTGGAAGGAGCCGTCCTCGCGGAGCAGCGCGAGGAGCAGCGAGCGCGCCTGCGTCGCGTCTTCCTCCCGCACGGTGAAGCCCACCACGACGGCGTCGACGGTGAACGTGGGCTTGACCTTGAAGATGCGCCCGTCGCCTACGCGCACGACGAGGCCCTCGGCCTTCCCTCCGTCGACCCACTCCCCGAAGCGGGCGCGGACGTCCGCGGCGCTCGCGCCGTCTTCCATCTTGATGGCCTGCGCGCGCTTGCCGCCGCTGAACAGCTCCCCCAGCCGCGCGAAGCGCTCGGTCCAGGCGTCGGGCGGCGCGGCCCCGTCGGCCCCGCACACGACGTCGAAGGCCATGAACCCGAGCATGGCCGGGTCTCCGTCGCCGCTGAGCGCGCGAGAGACATCCCCCACACGCGGGCGTCCGCCCTTCGACACGGCGAAGAGCTCGCCCGCGACGATCTCTCCGTCGCCCGCCCTCGCGCCGAAACCCGTCGCGAGCTCCTCGATTACGGGGATGCCCCCCTCGAGCACGCGCCCGTTCGGGGACACCAGCCCGATGCTGGCGCCGCGCTTCACGGCGAACCAGAGCTCGCCGTCGACCTTGGGGGTGACCTGCAGCGGGCCCGCGGGGATCTCCTCGAGGTCGTCCAGGCGCAGCGCGCGGTAGCGCGTGGCCACGACCTTCCGGTAGAGGCTGACGGCCTGCGCGAGGGACGCGTCCGCGACGCTCCCTGGCGCGTGGAGGGTGCCCTTCCCGACAGCGGTGCCCTTGCCGTTCGCGAGGCTCATGCGTCCGCCTTCGCCGCCGCGACGACGGGCAGCTTGAGTTCGAGGTTGCTGAGATGAAGCAGCAGCTGGTAGCGCGGCCCGTCCGTGCGCCCCTCGAGGAAGGCGCGCCACGGGGTCCCGTTGGCCTGGAACACGAGGGGGTCGCGCCCCTTGGCGCCGGCGCCCACGTAGACGACCTCGTCGGCGTCGTGGAGCTCCTTGGCCATGGCGTAGAGGTAGTCGTAGGTCAGGCCGTCAAGGTGCTGGACCTGGAGGCTCCGCACGAAGACGAACTTCCGCGCCACCTCCCCGCGCTTCATCTTCAGACCAGCCCAGCGCAGGGGTGCGGTCTCGTTGACGTTGGCGGGGGTGTCGACAGGCGCACGGCGCTCCTTCTCGGCGCCATCGGGCCCCAAGACGAGCTCGACGATGCGTGGGGCCGCGTGCAGCACCTCCCCGTTGCCGGAAAGGTACACGTTGTCGGTGCCGCTGAGCGTGCGCCCCACGTTCTCCAGGTCGACCTCGGGGTCTCCCTCGACGAGCGCTTTCGCGAGGTCGGAGTGGCTGGCGGCGAGCGCGTCGTGCAGACTGCGCTCTGTGGCCGCCAACCAGCGCCGGAAGGAGACGGGTGTGCCCGGGAGACCGAGGCTCGGCGGGTCCTCGGGCTGCAACGAGAGGAACACCACGGTGGCGTCCCGTCCCTGCGCGTTGGCGAGGTGAAGCTTGCGAAGCATGGGGACGTCCTCCTAGAACATCTCGAAGTCGATCTCGTCCGATTCGGGCTCCTCGGCGGGAGGGATGGGCGGCGGCGCGGCGGCGGGCTCGATCCACTGCGGGAGCGCGGGGACGCCGACGATAGCGAAGCAGCCGACGTCGTTCTGGACGAGGTAAGCAGTCTCGGCACGGTAGTCGCTGCGGTAGTTGAAGGCGAACCGGAAAACCTTCCCGGCGTCCAGCGCGGCCTGGAGCGCGGGCTCGAGGTGCTGGACGGTGAGGGCGTATGTCGAGGTCACGCGCAGGTCGAAGAGGTCGCGGGGCGCCACCTCATCGAGCGCCTGCGCCACGCCGAGGGTGCTGGGCTGCTTCTCCAACGGCTTGCCGTCCGCGTCGAGGCCCACGAGCTCCGCGTTCGACACCCAGCGCCCCTCGGGCGTGAGGTAGCCCTGCGCGGTCATGCCCGATTGGAGCAGGAAGCGCCCGTCCTGGGTGAGGCTGGCGCGCCTGCAGGGCTCGCCTGCCGCATCGAGGGCCACGCGGCGGCGGGAGCCGTAGACCTTCGCGCGCTCGAGCTTCGTGAAGTCGAAGCGGGATTCCTCGCCGGAGTGGGTGACGATGATCGCTTTGGCCATGCTTGGGCTCTCCGGGGGCGGGTCCTGTCATGCTCTCCACGACCGCGACGGTGCTTCAGCCACTCGAGAGCTCAGAAAACGTAAGACCACTGTCTCGGACAAGA
>JBEAPQ010000485.1:0-6395 GCA_041164325.1 Planctomycetota bacterium
AGCAGCAGCTTCTCGGTCAGCGTCGTCTTGCCGGCGTCGGGGTGCGAGATGATCGCAAAGGTCCTCCGGCGGTTCACCTCACGGCCGAGGTTGGGGTTCGTGGCGGGGGTCGTCATCGTTCGAGGGCGGAGGATTGTAGGTCCGACCGTCGATTGCCCCAGGTTCGGGAGCGAGGAATTCCCCCGCGAACGGACGCGGGTCGTTCGCCAGCGCCCGGGGACGGTTGTCCGGCCGACGGGCGAGCGTCCGTCAGAACTTGAACCGGAACTGCAGCTGGAAGCGGTAGGCCGCGTCCTGACCGTCGAAGGCGCTGCCCGGGTCGAAACGGCCCGCGACGAGCTCGGCGGTCATGTCCTGTCCGCGGCGGTAGCCGACGACGAGGTCGATCTCGTGGCCCAGGTCGGCGGAACGCCCGTTCGGGCGGGCGCGCAGGCTGTTCGCGAACAGCGAGTCGGTGATGACGTCCTGCCGGTAGGTGTGGAGCACGAGGTCGGCCGACAGCGAGGAGACCGGGCGGATGCCGATGCCGAGCGTCGTCACGTCCAGGTTCGACAGGTCTGGCTCGAAGACCTCGCCGTAGTACTTGAAGCTCGTCACGCCGCCGAACTTCGAGTTGTTGTCGTGCAGGCCGCTCTGCCGGTACCCGACCGCGTCCTCGGCGATGTCGCGACCGGAGCCGTAGGCGTAGCCGACGGTCAGGGTCGTTCGCAGCTCATCTTCGAAGCGGTACATCAGCCCGACGTCGAGCGCTTCGCCGCGGATGTCCTTCGCCCCGTCCCGTCCGCGCGCGAGCGACAGTTCGAGCCAGTGACCGAGACCCTTGTAGGGCCGGGAGAAGGAGCGGAGACCGTAGAGCTGGGGCTCGTAGCGGTCGCTCGACGAGTCGGTCCGGTCGAGCGCGTAGCCGGTCAGCCAGTGATCCTCGTTCAGGTAGTAGCGCGCGACGCCGACGAAGGTGCCGGTGTCGGCCGTGCTGTTGTCCTCGAGGTCCGCGAAGTTGCGGCCCGCTGCGGCGGCGAGCTCGACCTCGAAGTCACCCAGCTTCTGGATCAGGCGGCCACCGTCGAGGACCTCGTCGTAGAGCCATTCGCGCTCTTCGTCGAAGTCGTGTCGGCCGAACTGGATCGAGAGCGTGTCCGTGATCTGCCCGAAGTAGTAGGCGCGAGACATGCTGTCCCGCGCCGTGTGCTGGGCCTGGTCTTCCCGGCCATCCCGGTGATCCCACTCCCAGTCGTGCGCCGTCCGAACCTCGAAGAGCGCCATGCCGCGGCCGTCGGGCTGGGTCCACAGCAGGTCGAGGTTGGCGCTCGCCTCGAAGGACGACTTGTCGCGGCGGGAACCGACGCCGAGATTCCGGTCCCGGTCCTGGTTGACCTCGAGCGTCACCTGCCCCCCGATGCCGAGATTGGGGAGCGGCCGGAACGTGAACGGGACGCTGGTCTGTTCGTCGGCCTGGAAACGCCGCAGTGGGTCCGATCCCGACGAGATGTCCTCCGGCTGGAGGTTGATCCGGGCCTCCTGCGGCAGGTCGAGCACGACCGGGCCCAGCGTCAGCACGCCCCGACCCGGATCGAGGCGCGTCACCTCGCCTTCGATCTCGAATCGCTTCGAATCCGATGGCTCGATCGACCGTGCCTTCAGGGCACCCGTCGAGCGGATGCGCGTCTTGACCCGGAACCACTCGCCGTCTCCCAGTGCGTAGGGGGCGGACTCGTTGCCGCTGGCGTCCTCGTACTGGGTGCTGTCGCTGACCTCGACTTCTTGGCCGGCGATCTGGATGAGCTCGGGCCGACCCGTGCCGCGCGAGGGACCGGTGATCTCGATCTTCTCGGGCGTGTCGGCATCACCGCGCGCGACGACTTCGACTTCCTCCACGATCGGCCTGTCGCCCTCCATCCGTCCCTGGATCTCCACCCAGGAACCCGGGCCGAGTTCGAGTGGGGTGCCCATCGCACCCTCGGGGACCGAGCAGCCGCTCGCGAGCAGCGCGGCCGAAACGGCGGCAGCCAAGCGTGCGGAAATCGAGGAGCGGGAGATCATCGGGGGGGTCGGTCCGCGAGCGTGCGTGCCTGGTCGAGCCATCGGCACGTGTCGGGAGTTCTGCGATCGCCGGCCTCGGCCCCGTGTCGGCACGCCGTGCGGACCATCGCAGCAGCCAGGAACCAGCGCAGAGGGGCCGGTTCCGGGAGAGGACGCACCGAAGCGTATCCCTGCTCGAACCGAGCCAACCATGCGGGGTCCAGCGAGTCCCAGTTTGCGTCCGACTGGAGCGACGCCAGATCCATGGCCGCGCTGCCGACGACCGCACGGCTCAGGCCGACCAGCCCAGGGCCGTGCTCTCCGACGCGGAATCGGCTCGGTCGCAGGCTGCCGTGCAGCATGGCCGGAGGGCAGGGGCGCGGGGGATGCTTGGCGAGCGCGTCGGCGACGGCGAAGGCGTGGCGGCCCAACACCGGGTCGGCGGCCTCGAGCAGGCGGCATGCCCTCAGGACCCTGTCCATCTCCTCCAGGACACTGTGGCGGGGCGCGCCCTCCGGAATCACTGCTCCATGGAGGCGCGCGACGGCCGCGCCGAGCGCCTCCGCGTCGCCCGTGGCGCCGTGCCATGTCCGTCCTGGCATCGTCGACTCGAGGACGACCCCTGCGTGGGGGCGGGCCAGGATCGTCGGGCAGTCGACGCGTGCGGACGCGAGCGACAGCGCCACGATGTGCGGGTCCAGCGTCGGTTCACGCCCGTCGACCAGCGCATGGATCGAGAGGACGCGCAGCACGGCACCGGTCGCGTCGTCGATGACCGGCAGGTCCCACCGCAGGACGGCACGCTGCTCCGGCACGTAGCGCAGGACCGTGCACTGGCTGCGCCGCTTCGAGAAGCGCTCCCCCGGTTGGATCTCCCCGAGTCCGCTCGTGGTCACGAGGCGGAGGACGTGTGAGGGGCGTTGCAGCCACCGCAGATCGCGGAGGCGGTGGTCCGACGGAAAGGCGACCGCCATCGTCTCCTGCCCTTCGAGAACACAGCCTTGCAGCCCGTTCGAGGGGGTCCGGTCGGCGCGGCTCTCGAAGTGCCGTTGGTCGCGCTGGATCCGCCAGGGTGGGCCCTGGTGGAGCGTCGCGAACGCGTCCGGAAAGCCGCCTTCCGCCGCGTCCTCGAAGGCCACACGCCACGCGGAGAGCACGACCCCGGAATCGGGGCGGTGCACCGCATGCAGCTCGATCGCGCGGATGGGCGGTGCACTCGGCTCGCGGAGCCGCTCGATGATCGCACGCGCATCAGCCTGCTCGAGGAGGCGGCGTCGGGTCGCCGTCTCCGTCATCCGCAAGCGGCCTCTCTCGCTCTTGCTGGCTCGAGACCGTCGAGAAGGCGAAGGACCTCGCGGGCCTTGGCCGTCCAGCAGCACTCGTTGCGCAGTCGCTCGTGGGCGGCGGACCACTCCGTTGCCTGTCGGTCGAGCAGCGTGTCGAGGGCGCGGCCGAAGTCGTCGATATCGTCCGGTCGGAACAGCGCGACGTCGGGGACACCGGCCACGGCTTCGAGCACCGGAGGCACGCGGCTCGCGAGGATCGGTCGTCTCGCCGCGATCGCTTCGACCAGCTTGAGGGGCGAGAAGTAGGCGGGCGACGAGCCGGTGTAGGGCGCGACCAGGATGTCGGCGCCGAGCAGGAGTCCGGGGATCTGCTCGTGGGGCACCGCGCCGTCGGCAAACACGAGGTCGGGGCGTCGGCGTGCCTCCGAACGGACACGGTCGCCGAGGGGACCGTCACCCACGACGCGGAGCGTCACCGTGCGACGCTCGCGGTAAGCCTCGAGCGCGTCGAACAGGAACTCGAGGCCGTGCCACTCCTTCAGCGAGCCGGAGAACAGCAGCATCGGCGCGTCCTGCAGGATGTGGGGCGGCGCAATCGGCGTGGCGCGGTCGAAGGCGTCGAGGTGGACGCCGTTGGTCATGACGCGGATCTTCGATGCGGGGACGCCGATCCCGGCCAGGACACGCGCGAGCTCGGTCGACACCGAGAGCACGACATCGGCGGACAGCAGGACGTCGCGGCAGACGGCGAGCGCCTGCGTGGGGTTGTCGAGGCCTCGGAAGCGCGCGGCTTCCTCCCAGAGCGGTGCGTTCACCTCGACGATGAACGGGATCGAGGCCATACGGGCGACGTCACGTCCCGCCGTGCCGAACAGGGAGAGTCTCTCGTAGACCGCGTCGTACGGCCCTGCATCGTCGATGGCGGCCGCCATGGCTTCGGCGTTGTCGAGCAGGACCTGCACCTTGTCCGGTCCCTTGGCGGGCGGGAACACGCGGACATGGGGCAGGGCGCTCTCGGGAGCAGGCCCGCCGCGCGCGACGAAGGGATCCACGCGCACGCCGTGGCCACGGAGAGCCCGGGCCATCTCACGGAAATGGACCGACGCTCCCTTGCTGCCGTCCGCCGGGATCCCGGGGTCCGAGCAGATGTAGGCGAGGCGACGGATGGAGCGTCTCAACGGGCGTCTCCGTGGCGCGGGGCGCCTGCTTCGAACGCCGAACGGAGGACTGCGACATTGCGCTCGACGGCGAAAAGGCGCTCCGCACGGGCACGACCGTCGACGGCGAGGCGTTCGCGGCGGGTTGGATCGTCGAGCAGGGTGGCGACGGCCGCGGCGACGGCATCGGGGTCGCGTTGGGGCACCAGCAGGCCGCCCTCTTCGTCGCCGAGGATCTCGCCGACGCCGACGACGGGGGTGCTGACCGACGGCAGGCCCGAAGCCATGGCTTCGAGCAGGACGGTCGGCAGCGCGTCGCGGTTGCCGTCATCGCCGATGATGCAGGGCAGGACCATCAGCGTCGCGCGTCCCATGTGTGCCCGGGCCTCGTCCTGGGTGCACGCACCGACGAACTCGACGCCTGCTCCGAGCTCGTCGGACAGCGACTCGAGGTGCGCACGCTCTTCGCCGTCGCCCACCAGCACGCAGCGGAGCGTCCTTCCCTCGGCGCGGAGCTTCGCGACGGCACGGATCATGTCGTCGAATCCTTTCTTCTCGACGAGACGGCCGACACCGAGCAGCGTGGTCTCGTGGGCCGGCTGCCGGATCGACGGATGGAAGGTCTCCAGGTCGATCCCGTTGTAGAGGACCATGACCTTGTCGCCGGCCGCAGGAGCGAGGTTCTCGACGATGTGACGCTTGTTCGCCTCGCAGACGGTCACGGCGAACGCAGCGTTGTCGACCAGCCGCTGGAACCGCGCGGGTTCCACGCCGTCCCGGTAGATGTCCTTCGCGTGGCACGTGAAACTGTAGGGGAGCCCCGAGAGCGTCGACGCGATCTTCGAGACCTGCGTCGCGATCGTCGCGAAGTGCGCGTGCAGGTGCGTGATGCCCCGGCGCTGGGCCTCGGCCGCGACTTCGAAACCGCCGCGGAGGATCGTCCAGATGTCCTTCCGGCGCTCGGCCAGCAGGGTCAGGAAGTCCTCGGCGAGCTCGTCCTTGACAGCGCGCAGCGCATCGACGTTCCGGCCCAGGCCATCGAGGAAATCGGGACCTTTCTGCTGCCCGAGGTAGACGATGTCACCGCGCAGGTCGGCGAGCCGCCGGTGGAAACGGGTGTCATCCGGACGCATCAGCGACAGGACCGTCACCTGGACGCCCTGGCGCTCCAGCTCGAGGATCTCGTTGAGGATGAAGGTCTCCGACAGGCGCGGGAACTTCTTGAGGACGTAGCCGACGTGCATGTTGTGTCCTGCGGTCATCGCTGTCCCGCGTGGTTGTGCTGCCGCTGCATGGGGTGGCCGAACGACTCCAGTCGAGCGAGCAGGTGCTCCGCAGCGCGCTCGGCGCCGTCGAAGCGAAGAGGGGTGCGCGGGGCCTCGGCTGCCGGCGCATCGAGGGCGCTCGCGAGCGAGGCGGCCAATGCGTGCGGATCTGCCGCCTGGTCTTCGGTGACGGTGTGGAGGAGACCCAGCTCCTCGAGGCGTCGGCACCGCTCCAGCTGCTCGAGGCGCGGATGACAGCGAGGAAGCGCCACGAATCGACAGCCGATGGAGAGGGCCTCGTAGACCGTGTTGTAGCCACCCATGCCGACGAGGAGATCGGCTTCCGCCATCCGCTCTGGCATCGCGTCGACCGTGACGCGGACCTCGATCCGCGGGTCCTGTCCCGCCGCGAGGCGGAGCGCTGCGACGTCGTCTTCGTGCATGAGTGGGCCGCTGACGATCGTGGCCTGCAGCGCGCGATCCCGGAGTGGGCCACGGAGTGCCGCGATCACTGCGCGGAGCGGCCGGTAGCCGTCGCCACCACCTCCGGCCGTGGCCAGGATGCGCGGGGGCACGCCCGGAGCACGGCTGTGGCGGGTCACGCCACGGAGCGGCCGAGACGCAAACCCGACGTACTTGACGCGCTCGGCCACGTCCGGCGGAAGGGC